>CAMJFV010000123.1 GCA_946405045.1 uncultured Bacteroidales bacterium
TGGAATTATGCCCAGATCGCGGATCCGGGAGACAATTTCTATGAGATAAAGAAAGTGGTGAGAGTGAAGGATAGTGTTGAGATTCCTTTGGATAATGTATGGACAACTTTTGTCACTCTTCCAGATGGAGTAGAACCAGTCTACGAGAATCGTCTTCATTTCTTAGACTATATGACTACGTTGGGAGAGAATGATTACAATATCTACTACAGTATAAGGAAGAATATTTTGAAGGTTACTGAGATTTCAGGTGTTCCAGAAAATGAAGTGACTGTTACTACTCCTGTGGATTCTGTGGTAGTCAAGTTCAATCGTAAGATAAAGAAAGAGTCTTTCGACTATAATGATATAGAGTTGTATTGTCAGGGAGGCGACAATTTAAGTGATTCTACAATCACAGTTAAACAACTTGATGATGTCACATATGTGGTGAATATTTCATCTAAGACTAAGACATCAGGTTTCTATAGAATCGAGGTTAATGTCAATGAGGTGCTTGATTATACTGGTTATTCTGGAGAATTTGGTAAGAATGCTTCATGGAATCAGTTTATAGATGAGTTCTCTCCTATTGAGAATGTAGAGGTTGATAAAGATGATCTTGTAGTATATGCTGACCATAACAACATATATGTTAAGTCATCAAAGGCTGGTGTACTTGATATCTATGATATCCTATCAAGATTGATTGTGAAGAACGCTCAATACGACGAGGGTGTGACTCAGGTGGCTACATTGCCTAAGGGAATCTATATTGTCAATGGCAAGAAGATAATTGTTAGATAATGTAGTGATATTATTTGGATAGATTGCAAAACCACTTCTCGAAACTTTTTTCGGGAGGTGGTTTTTGTGTTTTTTAGTGTTTGATAGAATGATTGTTGCCTCCGCCAAAAATATTATTTGAACTATAGATAAAATCAATTGTTATTTTGTGGTGGTAATCACTAAATATTTTACCTTTGTCTAAAATCCTTCAGTCTACATAAGAGTGTTTGATTCTGAGTGTTTAATTAAAAAACATTATATTATGGCTACAAATTTTGAATTAATGAAGCTGCCTTACGCTGAGGATGCGTTAGAACCTGTTATCAGTCGACAAACTATTTCATTTCACTATGGAAAACATTTGCAGGCATATGTGAACAATCTTAATGCTTTGCTTCCTGGCTCTGGTTTCGAGGGTATGTCTCTCGTCGACATCGTAAAAAAATCTAATGGGGGAATCTTTAACAATGCTGGCCAAATCCTCAACCATGAACTTTATTTTGGACAGTTTGCTCCTTCAAAAGCAAATAATATTCCATCAGGCAAGATTGCTGAATCTATTGCAAGAGATTTTGGCTCGTTTGATGCTTTCAAGGAAGAGTTCCAGAAGAAAGGTGCTACGCTTTTTGGTTCTGGTTGGGTATGGCTGTCTGCAGATGCGGAAGGCAAACTTGTCATTTCTCAAGAGCCTAATGCTTCTAATCCGGCCCAACGAGGTTTAACTCCACTGTTGACTTTCGATGTTTGGGAGCACGCATATTACTTGGATTATCAGAACCGTCGACCTGATCATCTTTCTGCATTATGGCCGATTATAAATTGGCAGGTGGTAGAACAGCGTTATTCTGCAAAATGATATTTTGAAATAAAAAACCACAATGACTCTTCACAGAGTGATTGTGGCTAACTATTTAAAAAGTATAGCTTTACCTTAATTATAAATTATTATCGGTTATCTTGCAGTTCTCCTACGACAGAGATGAAATGATAGATTGCTTATTTTACTGATTCTATGTTCATTTTGAATCTCTGTATAAGATTGTTTAATCTAATTGTTCCTCAAACTTTTTTTCTCCTCTCATTGTGTGGCGGAGAGCACTTAATAGCTCCTGCGACTCCTGAACAAGATTTAGAAAGACTGTCATGCTTTCTATATTTAGTTGCTTTGTGTGGATATCTTGGATTATGCGTTTGCGATAATCTGAAAGATTTGATTGCAACTTAGCGGCGTCATCGCGGATTTGAGCAATGTCATCAATGGATACAGCCCTATTGATAATGTTTACTATTTCATTACGTATTACGAGGAATTCGTTTATATATTTGTTTGGCACAGGACTGAAATTGTTGCCGACATGTTCACGACATGGTTCTCCCATTCGTTTCAGACAATAAACCATCTGAGCAAGAGAATTTATTATAAGGAAATACCATGTCCCTTTCTCAACACTTAAAATCGGATCTATATGACGTAATGCGATTATTTGTTTGCGTCGCTGCCTTTTGATTTCTTTACGTTGGCTTTCTGTTTGAACTGTTGTACGCTTGATTGTACGGTAATCCTCATAGAAGAAAGCTGTTGTCAATGCCTCATATTTTTCAGCCACTAATTGGAGATTTTCTGTTGTTATAGATCTCACATGTTTGCAAAGCAGTTCCCAACATTCTGTTTTGTCGTCACAATGTATGATTTTAGAGAACAATTCATCCGTTTTACTTTTAGTGTTGTTCTTTTGGTAGTTTATGTTGCTTCGGAAAAGAAGTATGATCACTATTATGATGGCTATCACCATTGCTACAAATGAGCCGAAGAACAATGCGTTTGTTACAAGGAAACATATGATCAAGGCTGCACCTGCGGTTATGAACCAACCTCCGATTACACTCAACACACCTGTGATTCGGAATACTGCACTTTCACGACTCCATGCACGGTCGGCAAGTGATGTTCCCATGGCAACCATGAAGGTGACGTATGTTGTTGATAACGGAAGTTTCATGCTTGTTCCGATAGCAATGAGCAGTCCTGCAAGGACAAGGTTGACAGATGCGCGTATGTGGTCGAAAGCTGCTCCTTGTGGCAATACAGCAGCATTGGCGTTGAATCGAGAATCTATCCATGTCGCGATAGATTTCGGAATGTGACTTGTGATTGAAGCGGCTGTCTTTTGTGTTGTGCGCGCCAAAACTCGTGCGGCTCCAATCGATCCAAACATCTCGTCTCCTTCATCTTGACTCGAAAGGTCAACGGATGTCTTTGTCACGTTTTGAGCTTTCTTTGAGAATGTCAGAGCAAGGACCATCACTACACCTGCGATTATTAAATAGAGGGTAGGTGTCTGTGCTGAATCCATAAGAGATGTCATCTTGTATGACATTGCGTCTCCTGTCGTATTTGTTATATAATCGTTGTAAGCATCAAGTCCTGTGAGTGGCACACCTATAAAGTTCACCAAGTCGTTGCCCGCAAATGCCATTGCCAAAGCAAATGTGCCTAGCAATACAACAAACTTCAGCACAGGTATCTTGAATGCACTTAGTATGGTCATGATTACAGAAAATAATGCAAATCCACCTCCTAATATCAGCCAAGTATTGTTGTTGATTGCATCTTTGACATCAGATGTCATTATGCTGGATCCCTTTAATCCGTTGATTAACAAGAACCAGATAATGCTTGTCACAGCAATGCCTCCGAATATTCCGATTTTAAGTGATGAACTGATAAGTCCATCCATTTTTCCTTCCGCATTTGTGGTCTTGCCATTCACTCTGTAGGTGAATGTAAATACTATTCGGGCAATCCATTGCACAAAATTTCCAAGTACGAAGGCAATTGCCACACTCAAAAAAATACCGATAATGACACTGAATGCCTTTTCTGTATTTATCAGACCACCTAAAGTCAAAAGCTCTCCATTTGAATCTGTCGCTCCACTGAATAATTTTATCACAGCTATGGCAAGTGCACCGCCTAGTAATTCAAACACCATGCTGACTGTTGTCGACGTAGGCATTCCGAGTGTGTTGAAGATATCCAGCAGCACCACATCTGTGACCATTACGGCAAGAAACACACACATTACATCGTAGAATGACAGGTGTTCTGGCAACATGATTCCGTGGCGTGCTACGTCGATCATACCATTGCTCAATGCGGCACCTGTGAATATTCCGATTGCTGCCACCAACAATATAGTTCGGTATTTTGCCACTTTTGCACCGACAGCGGAACTTAGAAAGTTCACTGCGTCATTGCTTACTCCAACCACAAGGTCGATGGTGGCAAGACCTATGAGAAACACAACAATCACAAGAAAAAGAATGTCCATATGCTTGAGTTTTATTTGATTAAGACGTATCTGAAAATAATCATATGCTTAGTTTTGTGAAGATCTCTGTCGAATTTTTTATCAAAAGAATATTATATAAAAATCGTCTTCTTCGGGATTGTTTGTTCGTGACCCCAAAGAAGACGAATGCAAAGATTAATACGGAATTGGAAAAAGTCATTCTGTAAGTCTTTTATTAAAGTTTGTCAATAAGATGTTGTGTTTCTCTTTTTGACATTGCGAAGATACAGGCATGGTATTACAGACGTGTTACGCCTATAATACAAAAATGTTGCTTATGTATTTGCTCATGAAATCTAAATGTAATGTTAAGGGTGGAGTGTAAATTTAATGGTCAGTCCTCCACCTGGAGTTGTAAGGGCAGTGATCGTGCCTCCATGTGCTGTCACTGCATTTTTTACAATGGCGAGTCCAAGGCCTGTGCCTCCCATTTTCCGTGAACGTCCTTTGTCGACGCGATAGATTCGTTCGAAAAGATATGGTAGATGTTTAGGAGAAACTCCTATTCCATTGTCGGAAAACGAAAACTCTCCATTTTTGTATGCTATTCGGATTCTAGTAGCTCCTGTCGCATAGAAGATGGTATTGTCGACGAGATTGCGGAAAACACTGTACAACACCTCTTCCGGTTCAGCGAGTGGGGAAGTGATGATGATTCTTTCAGGCAACTCCATCGTACTTTCTATTCCATTCTCATTTAATTGTAGTGATGTGTCTTCAAATACATTTTTGATTATTGGCACAATGTCAACAGATGAACTGTGCTCAGATATGGACAATGGCGACTCATCCAGACGAGTCAGTTGGGCCATGTTCATCAGTAATTTATTCATGCGTTCGCTTTGTGCATAGCAACGTTCCAAAAAGTGCTGGCGTTTGTCCGCTGACATGTTAGGATTGTCGAGAATGCTTTCCAAATAACCATGTATGCTCATCGCAGGTGTCTTCAACTCGTGGGCTGCGTTCTGTGTGAGTTGACGTTTGATACGAGCCTTATCTTCCTCGCTGTGACGTAGTTTCCAATATAAGGTTATGATAGTGTGACTGATATCACCTAGCTCATCGTTTGGCAATCGACGTTCCAACTCATGGTCTAGTTTCTCTCCGTTTTCTGCTTTGATAGCAAACTCACGCATATGTTCGATGTGTCGACTTATTCGACTTGTGTTCCAGTATAGTGCGATGGCCAACAGGAATGTCAAGACGATTGTATATAAAATGTAGGAGTAATCTGTTTGTAGAAATTCGGTTAGTTCGGTCGAATATGGTACTGCCGTTCGGATTATCAAATGGTCGAATTTTGTGGCTGAGTAGAAGTACGTTTCATGTGTGGTTTCGGAAGTTCGTTTGATGTCGTATCCGCTACCGTGGATTAAGGCTTCTTGCACTTCATGTCGTTTCAGATGGTTTGACAATGAATCTATAATGTCGTCAACATTGTCTTGAAGCACTTTGCCATTTATGTCGATGACGGTCATACGCATTCCGTCGATACTGTGGATTTTGGTGTATGCTTTGAATGTGCTGTCGCAGAGAAGTCCTTGTTCACCCAATGATCGCATCGCCTCATAATGGAACATTTGCAGACGTGTGTGAAGAATGTCTATTTTGTAGTTTTTCTCTCTTTGGTATTGGTATATGCCGAAGCATACGGCAAACAGTATGAAAATGCTGCCGATACTGAAGAACAGATTCCTCTGAAACGACTTATTTTTCAAAGCAGTAGCCATAGCCTATTCGTGTTTTTATCAGTTTGCCATAACAGCCTATCTTCTTCCTGAGTCGGGTGATGTTGACATCCACAGTTCGGTCGAGCACATAGACGTCTTGTGGCCAACAATGTGTCAATATGTCTTCACGGGAGAATACCTTGCCTGGGTTTTGTAGCAAGAGTGACAACAACTCGTATTCCAATTTGGTGAGTATCAGGTCTTCGCCGTCAATTGTCACAGCTTTGGCATTCTGATCGAGTGTGATGCCTTCGTAACATATTTTATTTTTGGATTTTTTCTCTTTGAGAATGAGTGGCATAGTCACTCGTCTAAGCACAACCCTGACTCTTGCCTTCACCTCTTTCATGCTTAACGGCTTTGCAATATAGTCGTCCGCACCGATATTGAGCCCTTTTACGGTGTTGTCTTCATCGTCAAGTGCTGTGATGAATATTATAGGTATGTGTGATGTGGAAGGGTCGTCTTTGATTT
>CAMJFV010000124.1 GCA_946405045.1 uncultured Bacteroidales bacterium
CAACTGGGAGTGGATGCCTGCATTATACTGGCAGCTTGGCTGTCCTAACCTTGTGAGAGGGAAGAAACATGATGTTCGCCTCTTCTCATAAGGGCAACTGGGAGTGGATGCCTGCATTATACTGGCAGCTTGGCTGTCCTAACCTTGTGGGCGTAGAGGTCAACCGACCTGCCAAAAACCCATATATAAATGCTTTCTTCAAAGGTATGCGCAACCGCCTCGGTATGGAATTGGTGGATAAAAACGACATAATACGTCCTCTTTTGAAGTACAGAAAAGGCGATAAAACATTTGGTCTTGGACTTCTTGCAGATCAAACCCCAAGCGTTAAAAACATTGATTATTGGACAGAATTCCTTCATCAGGACACTCCATTCCTATCCGGCCCGGAAAGAATGGCAAGAATGTTCAAATCAGCCTATGTGTATGCCGACGTGATTCGCATATCACGTGGATATTATAAATATCGTCTGAAACTGATCTCTGTAAATGTGGCAGAAGAGGAAGAATACGCCGCCACAGAGAAATACGCCCGTCTACTTGAAGAAAGTATCCAGGAATACCCATCAGACTGGCTTTGGACGCACCGCAGATGGAAACATAAGAGAGAAAACAAAGCATAATTAAATTGCATAATACATATTTAATATAGTAACAGTCAAAACGATCCTGATTATGGCGATTGAGATTAACAAAGAGATGCAATTGGCTAAAAAGCTGATTGAAACGACCAACGAGAATATTTTCTTGACCGGTAACGCAGGTACTGGCAAAACAACTTTCTTGAATCTGCTAAGGACTCAGTGTGCCAAACGAATGGTGGTGCTTGCTCCTACAGGTGTGGCTGCAATTAACGCTAAAGGCCAGACCATACACTCTTTCTTCCAACTTCCTTTCACGCCTTTCCTACCTGAATATGGAAAAGAGAAAGGTCAGATCAAAAAAGACAAAATAAATATTTTCCGTACCATCGACCTTCTTGTGATCGACGAGATAAGTATGGTTCGTGCCGATCTGTTGGACGCTATCGACGACAGACTAAGAGAATATCGTAAACAGAAATACACTCCTTTTGGTGGCGTTCAATGCCTTTTCATCGGAGATTTACAACAATTACCACCCGTAGTAAGAGATGAGGAGTGGGCTATAATGCAGAAGCACTACTCCACTCCGTTCTTTTTCAGCAGCAAAGCATTGCAGGAATCTTCATACGTCACTATTGAGCTAAAAAAAATATACCGTCAGGCAGACGAAAAGTTCATAAGCATACTGAATGAAGTACGCAACAACCATCTCTCTATGGAGTCGCTCAACGAGCTGAACAAACATTACCTGCCAGAATATGAGCCTAAAGAGGGTGAAATATTCCTGACTACACACAATAAAATAGCAGACGCATTCAATGAGAAAAATCTGAACGAGATAGAAGAAGAGCCAACAATCTACAATGCTATAATCAAAGACAGATTCCCTGAATCCATGTATCCTGTGGATGAGTCGCTTGAACTCAAAATCGGGGCTCAGGTAATGTTCACACGCAACAACCGGGAAGCGAACTACTACAATGGCAAGATAGGCACAATCATCGACCTTTCTGAGCATAAAATCACGGTGAAATGCAAGGAAGACAACTATCCGATTGTGGCTGAAAGAGAAATCTGGGAAAATACTGAAACCAAAATAGACAAAGAGACAAAAGAGCAGTATGAGGATGTGGTAGGCACATTTTCACAATTCCCATTACGTCTTGCTTGGGCGATCACTATCCATAAAAGCCAAGGTCTCACTTTCGACAGAGCCATCATCGACGCTATAGCTTCATTCTCACACGGACAAGTGTATGTGGCATTAAGCAGATGCAAAAGTCTCGATGGAATGGTGTTAAAATCGCCTATCAAACTAGAATCCATCATCACCGACCAGAACGTCACACGCTATATGCAGTATGAAGGAGAACGAGCCGCCAACATCGAAGATGTTTTGCCTCAACTCCAGAAGCGATACATGATCGTGCTTCTCAACGAGATGTTCGACTTCAGTGACATACACCAAATATTCGGCCGTGTGTTCAACATGGCTCAGACTGGCAACCAGCTAAACACACTGATGCCAAAGCTATGTGAACTAGTGAGTGCAGAATACTACTCTATGACCACTGACATAGTGGATGTAGCAAACAAATTCAGAAACCAATATACATCTCTAGTCGACACTGCAACCGACATCTATACAGATGAGCATATACAGCAACGCATCAAAGCTGCCGTCGATTATTTCCTGAAAAAAATCGAAGACATCGACATTGACATATACAACGAAGATATCGAGCTTGACAACCGTTCTGTGGAAGACGCTTATAACGCCCAGACAACCGAGTTTGTCAAACTTATTCGTATCAAAACCGCAATACTCTCAACATTCAAGGATATCCCGTTCTCAACAACCTCTTTCCTTGAAGCACGAGCAAAAGCCACTCTGGATATTGAAATGGGCAAACTTGAACGTGCTAAAGCAGACATGACGGTTGTCGGTGTCGACCCTGTGCTTCAGCACCGTCTTATTGAATGGAGAATGGAAAAAGCCGACGGTGGTCCTCTCGCTTACGTGATGAGCATGAAGACTCTGCAAGAAATTGCCGCACGTCTGCCAAAGAGCACCGACGACATGAAGAAAATTCCAGGACTCGGCACAAAGAGAATAACAAAATATGGCGATGAAATCGTGAATATTGTCCGTAAATTCATCGCAGACAAAAGAGATGACAAGCTGACTGATGAAGAAAAAGAGCTGATGAGCAAAGCATCGTCGAAAAAATCGAAATCTTCAAAAGCCTCATCGAAAACATCAGAACCTGACACGTATCAAAAAACTCTGATCCTTTTCAAAGAAGGTAAATCTATTCAGGAAATCGCAGAAGAGAGAAATCTCTCACTCAGCACCATCGACAACCATCTTTCCAAACTGGTTTACAACGGTGAATTGAAAGCGGACGATGTGATAGAAGAATCACTTCTGAACATGATAGACAAAGTTTTATCGAAAAAGACAGACATCTCTGTCAAAGATTTGCGTAAGGAGATCAAAGAAAGAGTCTCGATGCCCATCGTCGACATCTATTATTTCTGGAAAAGCAAGGAGAAAAACAAAGCAGTTGGAGGAAGAATGTCTGCCAACGACCGCAAAAATACGGTCAAAACGTTCTATGCCGACAATATGCCACTTACAGATATCGCCATCAGAGTGAAAGAGCCGCCCACATTGGTTGCCGACGACATCAATAGCTTTGTTGAGAAAGAGATGATCAGAGAAGAAGATGTATTGAAAGATAGTGATTACAAAAAAATGAAAAAGATTTTTGAATCACTGCCTGAGGAGAACCAATTTGTACACATGTGGGAATCCATTCCCCTATCTTTTTCTCGTGAGAAGGTCAAAATTGCATGGAGAAGATTCCAAAAGGAAAACATATAGAGACGCACGGGCGGGCGTCTCTTTTCTTTTTACCGTGCGTGTCTTTTTATCATTTTGCATTCAGCATTTTGAATTTAGCATTTCCCTAAGCATCTTCATTGTCTCATCAGTATTTGAAATGACGATGCTGTCCCAACCATACTTGACCGCCATGTTCACATTATCCTGGCTATCGTCGAAAAAGATGATATCCTTGCCGCTGAATCCGAATTTATCGTGGATGCTCTGCCCCACCGTCTCAAAAATTTCCGGTTCAGGCTTTTTTAGATGAAGTTCATGTGAAAGATAAAGAGCATCGAAATAATCATAAATGTCACGTCCTTCCACCTGACGGAAATGATTCTGCATCACATTGTCGATATGCGGCTGGTTGACGTTGCTGAGCATACACACTGTCTTCCCATATTCATGGCGAAGCCGATAAATCATATTGAGAAGGTCGACGGGAGTCTCGCCAATCATGGAATTCCACGCGTCAACAATATCACTTCCAGATATCTTTTTATTAGACAAAACCGCCAATTCATCGCAGAATTTCTCAACGGAGATCAATCCATACTCCAATGCCCCAAAAGGACCATTTTGCGAACTATTACCAATCATAGCCGCTGCATCCTCTATTCCAAGCAGACGGAATTTCTCTATACACTCTTTACGATAAAGGCTCACAAGCACCATGCCGAGGTCGAAAACGAAGACCTTATGATCTGATATATTCATATATTCTAAATTTCGTAGAGACGAGAATTCACGCATCCCTGCAATCATATATTCGGAGTCATTCAAAATCAGCTGCAAATTTATAATTATCGCCACATTTTCACAAATCGACAATTTTGATTACTTTTGTGAAAAATTATGTAGAAAACTATAAAAGATATATAAAAATGGCACTTCAATGCGGTATTGTCGGCTTACCAAACGTAGGCAAATCGACTCTTTTCAACTGCTTGTCGAACGCAAAAGCGCAGGCAGCAAACTTTCCATTCTGTACTATCGAACCTAACGTCGGCGTCATTACCGTGCCAGACGATCGTTTGGTGACTTTGGAAAACCTTGTTCACCCGCAGCGTGTTGTCCCTACTACAGTTGAAATCGTAGACATCGCAGGATTGGTGAAGGGAGCAAGCAAGGGAGAAGGTCTTGGAAATAAGTTTTTGGCAAACATCCGTGAGACAGACGCTATCCTACATGTATTGCGTTGCTTCGACAACGAGAATGTCACACATGTAGACGGAAGTGTGGATCCAGTGCGTGACAAAGAGATCATCGACACAGAGCTTCAGCTAAAAGACCTTGAAACAGTTGAAAGCCGTCTGACAAAGCTTAAGAAGCAGGCACAGACAGGAGGTGACAAGGTAGCGAAAGCAACATGTGAGGTGCTTGAGAAATACAGAGCCAAACTACTTGAAGGAAGATCTGCAAGAGAGGTTGAGCTTACAAAAGAAGAGAAAGAGTTGGTAAAAGACCTATATCTTCTTACTACCAAGCCAGTCATGTATGTTTGCAACGTCGACGAAGCAAGTGCAGTGACAGGTAACAAATATACTGAGGCTGTGAAAGAGGCTATCAAAGACGAGAACGCAGAGATGCTTATCGTGGCAGCCGCAACAGAAGCAGACATTAACGAGCTTGAGACATTCGAAGAGCGTCAGGAGTTCCTTGAGGCAGCAGGACTTAAAGAGTCTGGCGTTGTCCGCTTGATCAAGTCAGCCTACAAGCTATTGGATCTTCAGACATACTTCACAGCCGGAGTACAGGAAGTGAGAGCATGGACATTCATCCGTGGTTCGAAAGCACCTCAATGTGCAGGAATCATCCACTCAGATTTTGAGAAAGGATTTATCCGTGCCGAGGTAATCAAATACGACGATTTCGTAGCACTTGGAAGTGAAGCTGCATGTCGTGAAGCCGGCAAAATTTCCATTGAAGGAAAAGAATATGTTTGCCAGGACGGAGATTTGATGCATTTCAGATTCAATGTATAATAAAAAAAGCAAGGAATAATTTGTTTTGAAACAAAAATTTCTTACTTTTGCACTCGATTTCAAAAAATCAACTTTATACAGTTGGTTTCGGGCCTATAGCTCAGTTGGTTAGAGCAACGGACTCATAACCCGTGGGTCACTGGTTCAAGCCCAGTTGGGCCCACCCACGAATCAGAGAGACGCTATTAATAGCGTCTCTTTTTTGTTTTGTGACAGATGATGTTTCGCAACATAAATGGGCAAATAGCACTGTTTCAGCACAAATCAAAACATAAAAAATGTTATAAAATAGCTTATTTTCTATATTGATTACTTGCGACAAGAGCAAAAGTCTATTATATTTGCAATAGGAACTCACAAGTATAACTTTTAATATATAATAGTATGAAAAGACTAATTATTACTTTATGCACAGCTTTGATGGCAGTTGTCTCTTTTGCTGCTGGTGCTGGTATAAAGTTCGACGAAATAGTACATAATTTTGGCACTTTTGAAGAGTCAAAGGGAAAGGTGACATGTGAATTTAAATTCACAAATACTGGTTCTGCGCCTTTGGTATTACAGGAAGTTAAAGCCAGCTGTGGCTGCACTACTCCAGAGTGGACAAAGACTCCAGTTGCTCCAGGCAAGACAGGTGTTGTTAAGGCAACTTACAATGCTACAGGTCGTCCAGGTGCATTCAACAAAACAATAACAGTAAAGTCTAACGCTGGTGAAACTAAACTTACTATCAAGGGTGAAGTTTCTAACGGAAAGAAAGCTCCAGAAGGAGAAGACTTATAAGAGTATGTAATATAACGAATTAAACAGAGGGGGTTCATGATTGTTCACGAACCCCCTTTTTTGTTTTT
>CAMJFV010000125.1 GCA_946405045.1 uncultured Bacteroidales bacterium
AAAAAGAATGTCACCATAAATATAGTGTTCATTCGGCTCGACGCCTGCGGACAAAATTTCATCGTTGCGCTTTGGTTGCCCAACTGCACACACTGCATTCCGATGTCGATGATGATCACTCCTGCAATGATGCCAACGTAATAGTTTTGGAACAACCCCATGATTATCCATGCAAGCACAACAAACATCACGCCCCACGCATTTACTTTCTCCACTCCATAACGTGAGATATATTTGCCTGCGTTTGATGCAGTCAACGCACCAGCTATACCACACAATCCAAGTAAACCAACCACGTCGCTCCCCTGGAAAAACGGGGTCTCTTTCATACGGAATGCCATACAAGCCCACATTCCAAGCAATGAGCCAAAGATCAAACCAGAACGGACTGAATAGGTGATAGCTTTGGGATTCTCCTTGACAAGCTGAAAAATTGAAGACATCAATTTAACAAACCGTCCATTAAACGTTGGCTCAACATACGGAAATGTCTTCAGCACTATCATTGCTGAAATTGCAATCAGCCCTGCAGCAATCTCATACATCGCACGCCATCCGAAAATGTCGCCGACGTAACCGCTTGCGACTCGTGAGCCAAGAATTCCGACAAGAAGTCCAGACAATATCAATCCGACTTTACGCTCTTTCTCTTCTGTGCGAGAAAACTGAGACACAAATGGGATAAAAATCTGTGGAGCGACAGAGAAAACTCCCGTCACAAAACTTGACACAAGCAACAGCATCACATTGCTGGAGAACGCTATCGTCAACAGAGAGAAAAACAGTGCTCCAAAACAAGTGAGTATAGTGGTGCGTCTATTATAGAGATCTCCCATCGGGATAATGAAAAGAAGGCCAAGCGCGTAACCTATCTGCGTAAACACCGGCATCAAATTAACCTGAAACTCAGTGAGACCAATGTCCTCACGAATAAGATTCAGCAATGGCTGACAATAGTACAGGTTAGCCACCGACACCCCCGCCATCACAGCAAGCAACGCCACTAATGATGATGGTATTCCCTCATTTGGTTTAAGACAGTCGACCTTTTGCATTTCTTTCCTCTTCAGACAACAACACAAGAATCATCAGATTAATTAGCAGGAGCCCACTTGCAACGAACAGGAGATACGATCGCCCCCTCTTCTTTCAACTCCTTCATTGCTTTATCCACTTCCTTACGGTCAAGGCCACTAAGTTCAGCGATTTTTCCTGCATTAAGAGGCTCACCTGCCTTCTTCATTGTTTCCAACACTTTACTTTTGTTATCCATAGTATTTACAAATTTTAGATTTCTTTACCACAAGCGAACGCTTTTCCAAGCGTCTTGCCAAGCTGAATATAATTATGGTTGACAGAATCATACGTGATAAGATTCATCTTTTCCACGTCTGGATTGCCATTACCATCCAGATATTTTTCATCACAAAGGACATTAACCACTTCTGCCACAAGATAGTAACCAGTCTCAGACTCATCAAATTTCTGTTTGATACGGCATTCCATAGTCATAGGGAAATTCGTGAAGACGGGAGCGTTGACGTTGGGAGCTTTTTCTGCAGTCCATCCCGTCTTCTCCATCTTATTTGGATCTTTTCTGGCTGACACAATACCCACGAAATCGCTTGCCTCCATTGTATCTGCAGTAGCAAAAGCGACGGTGAACTCGCCATTGTTCAATTTTAGATTATCAGTAGTGGCGTGGCTGCCCATTGAAATCATAATCTCATGCATATCCCAAGTGCCACCCCACGCTGCGTTCATCGCGTTTGGTTTTCCTTCTTTATTATATGTGCCGATAATGAGCACTGGCTGTGGAAGCATCCACGGTTTTGATCCAAAACTTTTCATAAATCGTCTAAATTAATAATTCAACATTATTCTGCCATTCTCTTTGACAAACACTCCAGGAAACCTGCATATCACAGCATACACCTGTTTGCTGGTCACTGGCAGTCCATCTTTTCTGACATGCAGTTTCTGTCTGTTTATAGCCTCAGCAATCTGATCTGTAGTCATTCCACCGTTTCTCGATGCGATCACGTAGACTATAGCCTCCTCAATTTTCATTCAATAGTTTTCTAAGTTCTTTTTCAAACTGTGCTGCATCACAGAAGACTATTCCATCCATACCCAAACGTCGTCCAGCCTCAACATTCTCAATACGGTCGTCAGCAAAGACGCATTCCTCAGGATTTAAGCTAAAACGGTCGAAAAGGCATTGATAGATTTCTGGTTCTGGTTTGATTTTATGTACTTCAGATGACACGATATAACCATCGAGCAATTCGAAAATATCATACTGTTCCATCGTAAGGTAAACCTTGCTGCACCAGTTTGATAGACCATATAGTTTGTACCCTTCCGCTTTTAGTTTCTTAAGCAGTTCTTTCATTCCAGGAATCTCACCTGTAATAAGATCAGGATAACGGTCTTCGAAAATTCGCAATTCCGGTTCAAACTCAGGATATTCAGCTATCAGATCGTCGACAATCTCATCAAAAGGTTTCTCTCCCCTATCCACAACAGGAGTCAAACCATCATTATATAAGACAGGGACAAATTGTTCACGACGCTCATCATTGGGAACATAACGTCGAAAAAAAATGTCGAAATCGTAGTCGACCAGCACTTTGCCAAAGTCTAAAATTATATTACGTATCATGCCTTTATTTCTTTTGTTTCTGTTTCTACAGGACGTAAACAGTGTGGCAACTTGCCATACTCTCTGTGATGGGCCACGCAGGCACAGCACTTTCCATGCCTAGGGCACTCCTTAGGGCAAGTACATTCAAAAGAATGTTTTTCTTCCACTGTTTTTGATCTATGAGGACAATCCATAATTATTATCTAATAAAATTCATAGGCGTACGAGGTTCACGCACAGGAGCATCACCGTCACCAGTTGCAATCTTCTTCATCAGCCAAGACATATTGTTGGCCAGAGTGCGTACAGTCTGTAGACCTTCTACATCAAGAGCTGTCTCTCCTTCCGCACAACCATAAAGGATATTCCAGTATTGAGACGTCACGACTGGCATATTAGTCATTTGGAAAGGCATATTAAGCGACTGAAACGCGGCAGTAGCTCCTCCACGGCGACAAACACAGATACCAGCGGCTGGTTTGTTTGCCATCACACTACTACCTGCATACATCATACGCTGTTGCAGACAACACACTGGTCCAGCAGGCTGTCCATAGTAGACTGGCGAACCAATCACAAGTCCATCACACTCCTCCATCTTGGCAATGATGCTGTTTGTGATATCATCGTTGAAAGAACAACGGTTGTCATGACAGCTGTTGCATGCCACACAGCCACGGATTGGTTTTGTGCCGATCCACACCATCTCGCTTTCGATTCCGTTGTTTGCCAACTGTTTAGCAAACTCCTTCAATGCTACCGATGTGTTGCCTTCCTTACGAGGACTTCCATTTAAAAGTAAAACCTTCATATTAGTATTTGTTAATTAATAATAAATATTAGTAGAGACGTGGGGATATCCACGTCTCCTACTATTTATATCTGTGTTTTAGTCTTTTACTACTACAGCTGTCTCATCGTCCTTTTTTCTTTTGTAGAAGAAATAAGCGATATAACCTACAATCAGAAGAACGAGAATCCATCCAATAACATTTGAAATGTGTGTCAAATTAACAAATGCATCTGGATAGAACAAGAATTCAATTTCATGCTCTCCCGCAGGCACAACCATACCACGCAAAATCCAATTTGTACGGAAATGATCTACTTCATTACCGTCGACATAGACATGCCATCCTGGTTTATAATAGACATCCGAGAAGACTGTCAAAATATCCTTTTGTGAAGAAGAAGTGAACTTCTTTCTGTTAGGATGCGACAACGTCAACTCAACTTTCGCCGTTGTATCCATCTCGAATGAAGTGACCAGACTCTTGAATTCCTCATTTATGATTGCAGTTTTAGACGGATCTATCTCCTTCAACATATTCATCTCAGAATCCGCATCTTTCACAAATTTAACGTCACCTACCACCCAAGCGTCTCCATTTCTTAACGGATTTTCTATTGGAGCAGCGTCATTATTATATATGATATACTTTGTGTTAAGCATATTCAACACCTTAGTGGAAGAGAAAGCTGCCTCAACATCTTCAGCAGTCCTTGCCTTCTGCAAATTTGTGATGATTGTCTTCATCTCAGGTTCGATACACTGTTCTATCAAATCCTGATAACGACGCAACTTGGCAGCGTTATATCCACCGATTGAGTGGTGGAAATAAGAGACTTCTGAGTTGTTGAATGGATTATTTAGATTCAACACACGGAAATCCACAGCATTGTCCGACAAAATAAATTCGTCCGCCTTTGTTGGCTTTCTTGTCTCACTCTTTGCTCTTTGCTTTATATAGTTGTCATCATTCAAATAACGTTTGTCTACACTCCACAAATCAATCAAAGTGAGGAATGCGATAGCAACAGCAACAAACTTTCTGTTCTTCACCATTCCTTGACGTGAGAAAATCCACATCAACGCAGCTGCTATCAAAATAAACACCAACGAACGGAATGCATCATCACTTGCCAAATCCTTACGATCAGCAACCAACGCGTCAACAAACCAATCCGGATAGTTAGCCAACTGAGCAGCATCCTGTGGCGCAACAAAATCTCCAAATATTCCAGGAGCAATCCATACAAGCAAACAAACTCCTGCTGTAAGAATCAGCGATGCGTAAAAAGAAAAACTGAATCTGTCGGTACTGATTTTACCAAACAGTTTCGAAGGCAACGGAGTCTTGTCTATATCTTTCGTCATGTACTTATCCAATGCCAATGCTGCCATCAATGCAAATATCAACTGCGGTATCACAAGAGCCATTGAAGGAGTACGGAACTTGTTGTACATAGGCAGATAATGGAAGAAGAAATCATTGATTCCCGCATTCTTACCAAAGCTCAATATCATGAAAAATATTGTAGACGCGAATAAAACCCATTTGAATTTTGTTTTGATATAGAACATTGCGAAGCAAGCCAAGAAACATACGATCGCACCGAAGTAAACCGGACCTGATGTAAATGGCTGATCTCCCCAATACGTATTCATACGAAGAGTTTTCGGAACTGCCACTCCATGCTTTTTCATCTCCTTTGCCAAATGAGACGTCTTACGATCTAGTTCTCCACCACTCTCTCCTCCATATATATTTGGAATCAACAGTGTAAATGTCTCAGCCTTACCATAACTCCATGCAAAAGCATATCCCTGATCCAAACCTGATGACTTGTCAGTCTTACCGTCTACCTGAGCAGACAATTCACTCTTTCCTCTAATACTCTGCTGACCCAATTCATAATTAGACAACAATTTTGGAGAGTTCATCAATACCGCAACTAAAACTCCTGCAAACAAACATCCTGTATTGATCCAAAGATCTCTCTTCTCCCCTTTCTTTATCGAATATATCAGATATCCTAAATAAAGAGCAAGACACAATAATGCAAAATAATATGAAATTTGATAATGTCCATAAGATATATGACAATACAATGCAACAGAGAACACTATCAACGGCCATAACTTATTCTTTTTCTTAATAAGCATGACCATACCCCAAAGGACTAATGGCATAAAAGCCATAGCCCACGCCTTCATGACATGACCAGCCGCTATAATAATAAATGAATAAGATGACAACGCAAATGCAAACGCGCCAAACACGGCAACCGGTATTGAGCATCCCAATACCATCAACAAAGCATACATGCAGATAAGACTACATAATACTATGCCTCCATCTTTATCTCCAAATACATTCAAAACCATACCTCTTACGGTAATAATAGGATTTGAACCCAAGCCATATCCTGTCACCGTATACGCAGGCATTCCGGAGAACATAGAACTACACCAAAACGACACCTCGTCATTTTCTCCATCATTATAGAAGGCTTTTTGCTCTTGAGCCATACCTTCCCAATGGTAAACATCTCCACCTAACAGCTCTTTGCCGTCGAATTTGACACTGAAGTACGCCAACGTACTCGCAACAAAAATTAATAGCACTAACAAGTGCTTCATCCAGTCTTTCATATTTTTTTATCTTTTTCTTTTCAATATTGATAATTCGTCTAATATATCACATTTTATTAACTTCAATCCTATGAAATACACAACCCCTCCCACAACCATACTTACAGAAAGTCTCAAAAGAGGTCCAAAATCCATATACATTTTCGACTGCCATACGATCAACACCATCACAATAGATATAATCAAATATGGAGCAACATCTTTTATCATTTCTGAAATGGAA
>CAMJFV010000126.1 GCA_946405045.1 uncultured Bacteroidales bacterium
GTGTGAACATCATCATCACCATCGCAACCTTAAAGCAGGCTCCATATATTCCAAGTTCAGATTCTGCCACCGCTCTGTCTGGCATCAAATATGGGAATATTATCTTATCGATTGTCTGATTCATGATTCCTGCAATTCCAAGAAGCAACAAAGGCAGTGAATATCCCAAAATCTTCTTAAGCAATGCGGAATCTGGTCTGCCTGCCTTACGAATCTCCGGCAACAAAAGCAATGTCACAAAAAGAGTTGATATTAAATTGGAGACGAAGATATACCCCACCCCGTAATTCTCATCGTAGAATGGCAAAGTCACGTCATACTTGTTCTTCAATATCGGGCAAAGGACAAGGAAGAATAAATTTGCCGCAATATTCACTACGATCATCAACAGTTTGAAAATAGCAAACTTTCCAGCTTTATTCTCATATCTTAAATATGCAAAAGGAATTGTACCTACAGCATCGATCGCCACTATGATTCCCATCATCGTAACATATTCAGGATGCGACGAATAGCCAAGCCAAACAGCAACATCTTCAGAAAACAACATCACCAACATAGCAAATATTGTTGACGTCACAGCTACAGAAGTGAGCACAGTCCCAAACACTTTCTGGGCATCAGCGTTCTCCTTGTTTGCAAAACGGAAAAATCCTGTTTCCATTCCATATGTCAGAATCACAAGTAAAAGTGCGGTCCACGCATATAGATTCGTAACGACTCCATATTCAGCACTTGAAGTAAGCACATACGTGTAAAGTGGGACAAGCAACCAATTAAGGAATTTTCCAAGGATGTTGCTAATGCCGTAGACAGCTGTCTGACGGGCTAGATTTTTCATTTCTGCCATTTCTCTGTTCTTTGTTTTATGCAAAATTACTCTTTTTTGCAATTAGATGCACTCCGACACAAATAATTATTCAAAATAAAATAAAAACAGAATAAGATTTTCGCTCTCTATAAATCTTATTCTGCAATGCTTATATAAAACTAAACCTCTGTACCTTCATTATTAGGCGATCCGTCTCTAAACGTACCAGGAGCAACACCGACACTCTCCTTGAATACTCGGTTGAAATGCTGTACATTATTATAACCAACAGAGAATGCTATTTCGGAAATATGCATCGCCGTATTCTTTAGCAGACGTTTGGATTCCTCAATTCGTATCGTGTTAAGATAAGCCTTAAACGACTTTCCTGTAGCTAGGCGTATTTCTTCTGAAGTTCTATCCTCTGCCATCGACAATGCTTTTGCAACATCTGCAAGTTTCAACTCTGGATTGGGATAATTTTTTCCAATAAACGTCAGTATTTCATCCTTTAAATTAACGTTATCTTTTTCAGTATCAAGCTTTTCATATGGCACATACACCACTTGCTGTTCCATTTCCTTTTCCTTCTCATCCACCTTGACGTTATTTCGGCGGAGATAAAGTGCAATGATAGCCAAGATAGCCCAAAACGCAAGCATCACCGTAATCACATCCGACAAAAAATCTTTACATGCGGCCGGCACCAATCGAAGGCTCTTCACCTTGACTCTATGTTCTACATCCTTTTCATTCGAGTTATCTGCTGTAAGCCATATGATCTTTATGTTCTCATACTTCATCTTCTGGATATCAGTAGTCCAATGCGGATATGACGCATACCACCATTCCGGAATATCCTTAATCTCTTCAACTGGAATTTCTATCTCATTAGTGCCTTTTTTTAGTAAAAATGAGTAGACGGCAGTAGGATGAGCTATTCCCTTGTCACCAAAGTTAAACTCTTCCTGCAATCTCACCGAAAACCGCATATCTTCATCGCTCTCAATGAGTGCTTCGACAACATAATCTTCTATTGGGAAAGTTGAATAGTCATTTTTATGGATCTCCATACCGACATACGGATAGGCAAACGAAGACCTGAGCGTGAATATCATATCCACACCTTCAGCAGTTTTTTCCAATCTACATTCAGAATTTCCTCCGTCTCCCGCGTCTATCTGACGATCGATTTTGAAATCCTTTGTATCATCCAACAAATCTATGGTTGGCGTCAACAATGTAGACAGATAAATAATTCCAACTAAAACAGCTGGAATTGCTGCCATGATTGCGATTTTGGTCCAATACTTACCCTTTGTGTTTTCCATAGTTAAGGCAAATATATAAAAAAACAGCAAAATAAAACATTTTGGACTTTATATTTTCACCGTTATATTCTACATATGCCGGCAAAATTCAATCGAAATCACTTTACTATATACAAAAGGAAAGCCAGACTTTTTCAGTCTGGCCTCATTCTCCACACCATTAACCTCACGGCCAATGATGCCTAAATATACTCAATCTAACACATTATTCAAATTCTATTTTTTCGTCAATCATGCTGATTTCTTAATTAATAATAAAAACCAGCATTCTTTCAACCTATTAACACTATCTCAATCATCAGCTATTGACAATTATCAGAATTCATACTATCTATATAAAAAGTAAGACCCCTAATAAACGTCTGTCAATTTCTTTGTTTTTGATGATACAAAGATAGATTTTGGCTGTCAGTTTCATTAAACATTTTTGAGTAGATTCATTCATATTTTTCTGAAACCCAAGAGCAAAATTAATTTAAAGACATCAATAAAAAGTCGATGAAATGGGCATTTTTTCTTGTTTGAAGAGATTTTACAAGATTATGATAAGATATGACAACTTAACAAAAGCGTCAAAACGAATGTTAACGATAAAAATCATGAAACATTGATCTTTCAAAATATAAATTGCATTAACTATAACCTCTAATGAGGTAAAGAGGAATCTCTCTAAATATTTCTACCAAGGTTAAACTCCTAACGGCGTAATTTGGAATACATTTTTATCCAAGTCTTGGCGACCATAAAGGATCACCCCTACAGTCTAAATTCTATTCTTCAGACATATTTTACCAACAATTACAAATTCCGTCGTCACCAGTTTTATCGACACAAAAAATGTGCCCGACATCTGTCGGACACATTCCCTACTTATTAAAGTCTTGTTCTATTATTTGATGTTCTCACGAGCTTGATTCAAATAAGCCAACATTCTGTCGTAGTCCTTGCTCTTAACTATCTCCTGGAGTTCTGAAAGTTGCTCCTGAATAAGTGCAAGCTGCTTTGTTGAATTTGGATTAAACAAGATCTCAGAGATCAAGAAATTGTCTTCCGACAACACTCCCTCAGCGATTGCCATGTGACGTTTGAATGTTGTACCTGGTGCATCCTGATGCTTCATCACAGACGCGAACGCCAACGTCGACGCGAATGGGATTGACAAGCAATATGCCATTGTCTCATCATGCTCCTTAAACGTATACTCGAATAGGTTAAGATGCAAAGAGTTGTACAAATCCTTGAAAAATGCCTTTCCCAAACAGTCACTCTCCGCAATGATTATAGCATTCTGTGTACGAAGATCAGACAGACTTGCGAATGTTGGTCCAAACATCGGGTGAGTAGAGACGAAGCGGAATCCACATTTCGCATAGAAGTCTGGCAACGTCGTCTTCACTGATGATATATCTGAAATGATACAATCTTTTGGCAAATATGGCATAACCTCTTCAAACGCCTGGATTGTATACTTCACTGTTACTGCATTGATAAGAAGTTCTGGCTTGAACGCCTTAACCTCCTCAAGCGATGTCATACGCTGAGTGTTGAACACAAAACGCAGTTTCTTCGAATCCTTATCATAAAGCGCTACGTCGTGCTTCATGCAAAGTACATCTGTTAGGAATGTACCCATCTTTCCCGCACCAAGAATTAAAATACGCATTTCTTATGTAGAATTAAGAATTAAGAGTTAAAAGTTAAGAGTTGAATTAACTCTTTACAACCGTTAATTATCTGTATTTCAAGCTGTCAAGAGTTAGTCATTGCTTTGGCAACCACTAACTCTTAACTGTTAATTTTTTTATTTGTTCATGATCTCCATCTGCTGGCGTACAGACTCTGCATGGATCGCCTCAAAGATAGTGTTCAAGAAATCCTCACCCATCGACATTGTCTTTCCGTCTGCCACTCTCTTAGAGATGATCTCATCGTAACGTTTGCTCTGAAGAATTGGCATGTCATGCTCCTTCTTGTACTGTCCGATCTCACGTGAGATTCTCATTCTCTTAGCCAAGATCTCAAGAACTGACATATCAATTTCGTCGATCTGCTTACGAAGTGCTGTGATGTTCTCTGTAGATGCGTTTGTTGTACGTACCACAAGGTTGTTTAGAATCAACGCTAGAACCTCTGGAGTAATCTGCTGTGAGGCGTCTGACCAAGCCTTGTCTGGATCACAGTGACTTTCAATGATCAAACCGCTGAACTGAAGGTCCATAGCCTGCTGACAAAGTGGAGCGATAAGATCACGACGACCTGAAATATGGCTAGGGTCACAAACGATAGGCAAATCAGGAAGACGACGGTGCAACTCGATTGGAATATGCCACTGTGGAAGGTTACGGTATAGCTTCTTATCGTAAGAGCTGAACCCACGGTGGATTGCTCCAAGCTGAGTGATGCCAGCGTTGTTCAAACGTTCCAAAGCTCCGATCCACAACTCCAAATCAGGGTTTACTGGATTCTTTACCAACACTGGGATATCAACACCCTTCAATGTGTCGGCGATCTCCTGTACTGCGAACGGATCGGCTGTTGTGCGGGCACCTACCCAAAGAAGGTCAATTCCATACTTCAATGCCAACTCTACATGCTTGGCAGTAGCAACCTCTGTAGAAACGTACATTCCCGTCTCCTTCTTAACCTCCTTCAACCACTCCAATGCTGGCTCTCCATTTCCCTCGAAACCACCTGGTTTTGTACGTGGTTTCCAAACTCCTGCACGGAAAATCTTAATTCCCTGTGCGTGTAGCTGACGAGCAGTATTGATTGTCTGCTCCTCTGTCTCTGCGCTACATGGACCAGCGATCACCATTGGACGGCTTTCACATGCGCCTGCTAAATTTATCTTTTTTAGTTCCATATGTTTATTCTTTTTTTTTCTATTTTACTTTAAGTTTTCTTTAATTCTCTGAAGTGCCTCCGACAATTTTTCCTCAGTTGAGCATAGAGAGATACGAATATATCTGTCTCCATTGCTTCCGAATATGAATCCAGGGGTTACGAACACTCGGCAATCGTAAAGGATCTTGTCTGCCACCTCTTCACAGCTTTTGTAAGTTGCTGGAATCTTTCCCCACATGAACAAGCCGACCTGGCTCTTATCATAAGTACATCCTATATAATCCAAGATTGCCTCTGCGTATTTTCTTCTTGCTCTGTAGACGGAATTGATACTGTCATACCAATC
The DNA here is from genome assembly GCA_946405045.1 of uncultured Bacteroidales bacterium. Classification (GTDB taxonomy): domain Bacteria; phylum Bacteroidota; class Bacteroidia; order Bacteroidales; family Paludibacteraceae; genus UBA1723. The sequence goes on from CAMJFV010000126.1 coordinate 5,333, forward strand.
TTGTCCTGCCTCCAATGCTTTGGCAGCAGCCATCTGCATAGGCTTGAACATTCCTGAGTCGACGTTGCTCTTCGCCTTCAACACGTATGAGATCAACTCTGGATTTCCAGCAAGCATACCGATTCTCCATCCTGGCATGTTTAGTGATTTACTTGTTGAATTCAACTCAAAGCAGCACTCTTTTGCACGTGGTACAGAAAGCAGACTCATTGGGTTGTCATTCAAGATGAAGCTGTATGGATTATCATTCACGATGATGATGTTGTGACGAAGTCCGAAATCCACAAGTTTTTCGAAAGTCTCGCGACGTGCGTTTCCACCTGTAGGCATATTAGGATAATTAGTCCACATCATCTTCACACCAGAAAGATCCATCTTCTCCAACTTCTCAAAATCTGGCTGCCAACCATTCTCCTCGTTCAAATCGTAGTTGATAATTCTAGCTCCAAGAATCTTGGAAGCAGATGTGTAAGTAGGATAACCTGGATTTGGCACCAAAACACCGTCGCCTGGATTGATGAATGTTAGCGACAAGAAAAAGACTCCTTCCTTAGAACCGATCAAAGGCAAAATCTCTTTGTTTGGATCAAGGTCAACGCCATACCAACGCTTGTAAAAATTAGAAAATGCCTTACGTAGTTCTGGAATACCCTGATACGACTGGTATCCGTGAGCATTTGGCTGGTGAGCCACTTCATTAAGAGTGTCAAGAGCCTCATTAGACGGCATCTTGTCTGGGCTACCGATACCCAAATTAATAATATCTTTTCCTTGTGCGTTCAATTCAGCCACCTCTCTAAGCTTCTTTGAGAAGTAGTATTCCTGAATCTCTAAAATTCTATCAGCTGGTGTGATATTCATATTATTTTTTACGTTTACGTTTTCTTTTTTGTTTCTGGTTCAGCCTACTGCCTTCACCTTATATATTAAA
>CAMJFV010000127.1 GCA_946405045.1 uncultured Bacteroidales bacterium
AACGTCCAGAAGACTTCAGAATCCGTACTGCGCCAAGCAAGTCAAAAATAAAAGTGGAGATTCTGAATGCCATAGACCTAAAGAAGCCACTTGACGAGTGGGCAGCAGGAAGAGGTATTGAATTCGACGATTTGCTTACTGAAATAGAGTCGATTGTCAACTCAGGTCCTGACACACCACCAGACATCAGCTACTTTATTGAGCAAGTGATGGATGAAGACAGAGTGGAAGAAATATACGATTACTTCAAGGATGACGCTGAATCTGACGATATCGACTCCGCAATTGAAAACTTAGGAGGCGACTATACTGAAGAGGAAGTTCGTCTTGTTAGAATAAAATTTTTAACAGAATTAGGTAGTTAATTAAGAAAAATGAAACCAACATTATTAGTTTTGGCAGCCGGAATGGGTAGTCGTTACGGCACATTGAAACAGCTCGACGGAGTAGGTCCAAGCGGAGAAACAATCATGGATTATTCAATCTATGACGCAGTAAGAGCAGGATTCGGCAAAGTTGTATTTGTGATCCGTCGTGATTTTGAGAAAGACTTCAACGAGAAGATTCTATCTAAATACAAAGGTGTGGTAGATGTTGCGACTGTATTCCAATCTTTGGATTGTCTTCCAGCTGGCTACAGCGTCCCAGAAGGACGAGAGAAGCCATGGGGTACAAACCACGCTATCTTGGTGGCAAAGGATGCTGTCAACACTCCATTTGCAGTGATCAACGCAGATGACTTCTACGGTAAGGAAAGTTTTGAAATTCTTGCAAAAGCTTTGATCTCTCTTGAAGGCAAGAAGAACGACTACTGTATGGTAGGCTACCGTCTTGGTAACACTCTTTCTGAAAGCGGTACTGTATCTAGAGGAGTTTGTCACACAGACAATAATGGTTGCCTCTCAACAGTTGAGGAGCACTATGAGATTCATAGAAAAGATGGCCAGGTCATCTTTAAGAACCAGACAACAGGTGAGTTCAACTCTATCGACGAGAACTTGCCAGTCTCAATGAACATGTGGGGATTCACTCCTGACTACTTCGTTCATTCTGAGTCTGACTTCAAGGTATTCCTTGATGGATGCAATGGTAATTTGAAGGCTGAGTATGGTATTCCTACAATGGTAAACAAACTTATCCAGACTAAGACTGCGACAATCAAAGTTCTTGACACTCCATGCAAATGGTTCGGTGTAACTTATAAAGAAGACCGTCCAATGGTAGTATCAAAGATCGAATCGCTTGTTGCAGCAGGCGTTTATCCAAAGAAATTGTTCTGATCAAACAATATCTGATCAAAAGGGAGCGCCAACAACGCTCCCTTTTTTATTTTAATACGGACAATCATCCAACTGATCCATCACTCACTTAGAATTACAATAAATTCAAATTTAACCCAGAACTAATAAAATCAACACATGGATAAAATAATAAAAAGGACTTTCATAATATTGATGACCGTATTACTTTCATCAATCAATATTACTGCAGCTAACGACACAAAAACAAACACCAAAGCAATTGCAGATACATTCTGCATCACAAACCACGACATTATTAGTCTGCTGACAGAAGATTATATCAGCAAAAAGGGTAATTTGAAACAAAAATACTATGCAGAACTTAAATGTGGAATTATAGACAGAGATATACCAAAGAAAGCATACATAAGCAAAAGCGATCACACATATGTTGGTGACGCTAACAAAAACAATATCACCGTCGGACTATATCTGATTATAAAAAAAGGACAAAGCAGAATAGTGAGAGACGTGGATGGCAGAAAAAGTTGCAAGATACTACCGTCGACAACATCATTTGCCGCACTACCACACAACAAGGATGTCACTTGTGTGCAGCGGATATTGAAAGTTAAAGATGGAGACACATTCGACTATCTAGATTGCAATGGAGCGATCCACACCGTACGCATAGCAGGAATCGACACACCGGAGAAGGGACAATCGTTTGCCAATAAAGCCAAAGAAAAACTCTCGTCACTACTCCATTCAGGCAAAATAACTTTACTTCGTACAGGTTCTGGCAATCATAAAAGGTTGGCTATGGAAGTTTATGTAGACGGAATTGATGTTAATCTAGAACTCGTGAAATGCGGGCTTGCCTGGCGGGAACCTCGTTTCGATAGGTCTGGTAAATATATTCAGGCTGAAGAAGATGCAAAAAAAGCGAAACTTGGATTATGGAGTGATCCGACAAGTATAGCTCCGTGGGAATACAGAGCAAGCAAAAGAAAATAAAAATAATGACAAAAAAAACGCCACAATCTTTTGATGATGATTGTGGCATTTTTTTGTTGAGACATCACAGTTTAGAACCACAACACTGACCACATGCTATATACATATTAATTCCGTGGCGTACATAGTCCAACTCTTCTTTGGAAATTTTCATCTCTTCTGGATTGCCATTATCAACATAAAGTATCTTCGCTTCCTTCGCATTGTACAAAGCCCAAGCCAAAGAATTATATTTATCAGAATCCAACGCTATATTATAATTTACGTAATGAAAAAACATATTTTTTTCCTGTCGCGAAAGTTCTGAAGTAATATCAAACTTATGATCATCCGCTACAACAAAGATTTTACTTATAACAAAAGGTCCCTCTTTTCTTGTAATGCTTACATGAAGATATAAAGAGGAACATACATTTCCGTTTTCTACTCCAAATTTTGTGAAGAATGCATCGTGATCACAACGAACCATTTTTGTACTACAACAAATCGGGGCTGTCTTAGCATAATACCAATCAATACCATTGTTGTTTTCAACCTTAAAATATGGTGTCAATGTTTTCTTTACAGACGAATCAACACGACCTAAATACTTTTTTGCTAATTTAGACGAATATACAAATGTATCCAAATTGACACGAGGTTTTACTGTATCCACCACAAGAGAATCCGCAATTAGTGAATCAGATACCATGGTTTTCATTTTTGTTGAATCAACGGCACTAACACCCTTTATACCGTCCGTATCAGAAACTGTAGAATCAGCACATTGAATTGAATCTCTTTCAGTCGAAGCGTCTGCTTTTTTATACTTATCAATCACATCAGGATTATTGTAGATATAAAGCAAAATAACGCCAACTAAGACCAAAAGGAATCTAAAAAAATTCTTCATATTTAAAAATCATATTATTAAAAGAAAAAAGCGAGTTTTTCAACTCGCTTTTTGAATATTTTATTATTACAATAATTACATCTGAGGTTTCTTTCTCTGCTTACCTATAGTCATTGTAGGGAATGAGTAACCAGCACCGATTCTCATACTTCTGTGACTAAGTGTCTGACCAAGAACAGAGGAATCCTGAGTTAGGTCTCTCAAACCAAGATCGTAATCATAGAATACGAACAATCTTTTGTAGTGGAACTCAAATGCAAATGCAACACCAAGATCACCATGACTCAAACCTTTCATTCTGGTTGGAGTTCTCACGTATTTCATATTCTCAGTGTATTCATTAAATCTGAAATCATAAGCGATATATGGACCAGCACCAATATTAAAGTGCATATCCTTAACAGGCAACTCAAACTGACCTCCGAACAACACAGGCAACTCAATCATATGAAACATAACTGGAGTCACAGCATTTCCGTTTGGAAAAACGACTTCATTGTTCTGTCCCTTCTGAGCATACATAAGTTCAGGCATAATGAAAAATCGGCTATTGCTGACATGGAACTTACCTCCGAATCCCGCAGCTACACCCATTCTGTTCTCAGACTCATCTACATTAAATTTACTAATGCTTACACCACCCTTAAAGAAAAGATCGATGTCCGCAGCGAAGGCAGATAGACTTGTCATTAAAGCCACAATGGCTACTAAAATTTTTCTCATTTTAAAATAATATAAAAATCCTTAAATTATTTTCAATACTATACGAACACTGAAAAACGTCATATTCGCATCAGCACTTATCAACCACAAAAATAATCATAAAAATCTTACATACAAAATATATTCCACTATTTTCCACAAAAACTGAATAAAATCGAAATATTATTTCAGAAAAACGTATATTTGCAGTGAATAATGTAATTTTTATGAGCATACAGGATTTTATAGATTTTGGGGACTTGGTGGCAAATTATTTTGCAACCCTTGAATTATCAGAGATAGCAATCGGTATATTGGTGACACTTGGAATCTGCTTGTCAATACAGCTATTTTTCTACCTTTATTATTACGCTTCTGTCGCTCGCAACGGCAAAGCTCTTAAAGATGGAAACGTCAAACATGTCATAAAGCGTCCTCCAGTAAGTATAATTGTCGTTTCTAGATATGACAGTGAGAATCTTGCAAAATGTCTTCCATCGATACTTGAACAAAGTTATCCAAATTACGAAGTCGTCGTAGTGAACGATGGCACCACAAACGACACCACTATCCTACTCGACAATTTAAAAAAGAAATACTCTCATCTCCGCACAACGTATCTTCCTGAAGATGCTAAATATATGAGTCGTAAAAAGATGTGTATGACGGTGGGTATCAAAGCTGCTTTCTACGACTACTTGGTGTTCACTGATTCCGATTGTGTGGCCGACACAAGGGACTGGCTTACAGAAATAATGCGTAATTTCAACGAAGAGACCGACCTTGTCCTTGGATTCAACCACAACAGAGCCACTGACAACTGTGAAACTTTATGGCAAAAATTCATCAACTTCGACAATGTATTCTCTACTATCAAATACATGTCGTATGCGATGAGAGGTCTGGCATATAGCGGTACTATTAAAAATATGGCATACCGTAAAGAAAAATTCTTTGAGAACAGAGGTTTCGCATCCAACCTTAATATAGAAGGAGGTGAGGATGATATCTTCATAACTGAAGTTTCGAACGGAACCAACATCGCTGTAGAAACAAGTCCAAACGCCAGCACTTCAATTAATAAAGAAGTGACACTCAAGAGTTTCATCGAAAAGAAAGAAACGGATTTGGAAAACAGCGAATACTATCCGAACAATGTCAAATTAAGAATTAACACGGAAGTCACAACCAGATATCTGTTCTTCCTGATCTTCATCACCGGCATCATCTACGGAATCGTATCAGAAGAGTATTTCGTGACAAGCGTATGTGGAATAATGGGTCTTATCCGTTACGGTGTGCAATGCTACACGTTCATAAAAGGAGCTCACGCTCTGGGAATGAAAGGATCAGCATTCCTGTTCACTATCTTTGAGTTAATAATTCCGTTGGCTACAATGTATGTGTCGACGGTGGGACAAATCGGTAAAAGAAAATTGGAATTATGGAAAGTGTAAACAATAACGAAAAGGTTGTAGTGTTCCGCATCTACGACTCGGTTTTCGAGGCTAACGTAGTGAAGGAACTGCTTGCGTCGAACGACATCCCGTCTATGATAAAGAATGAGCATACGACTGTATTGTTGCCTATGTTCAATTCGATGAGCGGAGTCGCTTTGATGGTTTTGGAAAAAGACTTAGCCAGAGCACAAGAAATTGTCGATGCTACAAACGACAGCGATAACAGTTCAACAGAAAAATAACAATTTGATAACATGAACGATAGAAAAGCACAACTTGCAGCATTTGAGCGTCTGCTTGACGTCATGGATGAACTGAGAGCAAAATGTCCGTGGGATAGCAAACAGACTTTCCAAAGTATCCGTCCTAACACGATCGAGGAGACTTACGAACTCTGTGACGCTCTTGCTAAAAACGATCTTCCAAATATCAAGAAAGAGCTTGGAGACGTATTGCTTCACATCGTTTTCTATTCCAAAATCGCATCCGAGACCAATGATTTCGATATCGCAGATGTGTGCAACACATTATGCGACAAACTGATATTCCGTCATCCACATGTGTTTGGCAACGTGAATGCTGAAAATGCAGGTCAGGTAGAAACAAACTGGGAAAGGATCAAAATGAAGGAGAAAGATGGCAACAAAAGTGTATTGTCTGGTGTGCCATCTGCCCTACCGTCGCTAATAAAGGCATACAGAATCCAAGACAAAGCCAGAAATGTAGGCTTCGACTGGGAAGAGCGCGAACAGGTGTGGGAAAAAGTCAAAGAGGAGTTTGAAGAGCTGATGGTTGAGATCAAGAATATGGACCCCAAAAAACAGGAGGAGGAATTCGGAGACCTGCTATTCTCTCTAATCAATGCAGCTCGCCTCTATAAAATCAACCCAGACAACGCGTT
>CAMJFV010000128.1 GCA_946405045.1 uncultured Bacteroidales bacterium
CGTCTTTGAACAAGACTCCTTTGGTCGTGTCGACAAGTTCCTCTATTTTGATTGAAAGAAACTCCCATTTGCCTATTTTCTTCACCTCTGTGATGATATTCGGAGTAGGAGTGAAATTCTCTTTTTTTTCTATTTCTATCGTTCCTTGAGAACAACGTCTCATTGACATGAAAAGTGTGCCCAAAGCGATTATGACTATGGAGATAAATATGATTGTTGACTTTTTCATTTGCTCAATTATTTCTGAATATTCAGATGCAAAAATAGTCAAATTGAAAGAAAAAGCGGGCAAATAGTCTGTTTCTATTTGCCCTTAAACAAATTTATCTCTTTACCATTTTTTTCGCTATCACGTTGTCGGAAGTTGTGATTCTGACAATATAGACGCCATTATTTAGATTTGAGCAGTCGACGGAAATATCTCCTGACGTATGCTCGATGCTTTCTTCTACCTGTCCAGTAAGCGTTATGATTTCAATTTTTACGTCTGTTTCGTTGGCAATCCAGATGTTCAATCTGTTGTCAATCACATTCTGCACAAAGATTGATTCATGGCTTATGTCTTTAGTCGACGTAGGGTCGTTGATCACATTGATCTGACCGGTTATTGTCGTTTCTGAGATTCCTCCGACTGTTTTAGCGTTCCAAGAATAGTTTCCTATTTCAGTTGGAGTTCCGCTAACGAACAAAGTGTCGTTGTTGATGTTTGTTTCGATGCCATTTGGCAATCCTTGAATTTCAATGCTTTGGCAATTGCTGAATGCGAAACAGAATGGCGTGATTGCATTTCCCAGTATGACAGAATCCTGGATCTGTGCGTTTTCATCGCATATTATCAATGACGCATTGCCTGTGAATCCGTTTTTGGTGACGGTGATGCATCCGCTCTTCTGTGCGTTGTTTTCAGCACCTACTGTTTGGATTGTGTAGTTGAACACTCCGAATTCAGTAGGGGTTCCGCTGATAGAAACTTTCTTAGAACTTCTGTCGATATTCACATTGATTCCGCTTGGCAAACCGTTCACTTCTACGTCGTCAGCATACGACCATGTGTATCCGAAATTTACTATAGACTCACCCAACTCAATAGTCTGTTTGCTTGGGCCAGAACCCGTTTTGGTGATGACAGGATCATTCTTTACAGGATCTTGATCACCTCCGCCATGAGATCCACCTCCACATGCACTGCCGACCACACCTTTGCCTTCTTCCACATTAAGAGTGGCACCAGCGCCGTTGCATCCAGTCAGCACCGTCAGCACTTGGTTAGCGTCGATCTTCTTCCAGTTATTCGCATATGCGTTTGACGGATTGAATGTGCAGTATCTCACAGATGTTGATCCTGATATGTTCTGTGTGTAGCAGTCCACCATCACACCACCAGACTGGTTTGAATTATCGTAGTCAGTGATCGGATTCTTCACACCGATGAAAGCACTCTTTTCCACGTATACCTGAGCCTCTTGTCCGGCAGCCACACAATAGTTTGTCACAGAACTGTTCCATAAGCAGTTCACAATGTGGACCTGACCGTATCTGACGCGGGGCATTCGTTCCTTGCATCCTTCTCCCCACCAGCAGCAAACGAATGTGGTGCGGAGTTTACCTCTGTCGTCTGTATATTTGTCATCCGAACCCCATAGGTTAGTGAAACGGTGATCGCTGGCACCACCTGAACCACCAGACATCGGAGCTTTCAGATAGTGGAATTTGCACCACGACACACATATATTGTCGGATTGTTTCTTGCAGTCGAAATTACCGTCGACACCATCTTGGAAATCACAATGGTCCACCCACATGTTCTGACAATTCTCAAAGCATAGATTGTCATTACCGTCGCAATCATATGCGCCTGCACTCTTGAAAGTGACATTGCGGATAATGATGTTGGAGCAGTTTTTGAAATATAGGATACCTGTGTTGCTGGCATTAGTGCGTTCGTTGCTATACAGAGAAGAACCAGGCAAACCGTATAGAGTCTTGTCTGATTGTCTGTCTACACGAAGCATTGAAGTCAGTTGGATAGCTCCTTTTATATATATTTCCTTTTTTCCGCTTGATTTAAGGGCTGATTGCAGTTCACTCAGTGTGCTTACAGTCACACTAGTGCCGCCAGCACCACCAGTAGTATTGGCACCGAAACCGAGTGGCGCATTAGCGTCATACTCCGATAATTGGGCGTTTGCTACGAGAGCCGAAAACCCAAATAAAATTGCAAATAGTAAGCCTTTCAGTTTCATATCCATTAATTTTTGTAGGGGCGACGCTTTGTGCTCGCCCGGTGTGTGACCGAAACGAAGCTTTGTGCTCGTCTCAATTTTTTCATATTGCAAAGTTCATCAAATAATTGTAAAAGACGATGAAATTGCGTACATTGATAGAGTGATATTAGTATAGAGGAGGGGGAGAAATGTAACAAACGGGGTAGAATCTTGAACCTTTACCGGTTTATTCGTCCAAAAACAAAAAAAGAGACACAATTTCTGTGTCTCTAGTATTATTTAAACCAAAATTCAGATATTGCTGTATCCTTGTATTTGGCACCAGGATAGACAGATTTGATGATGATTTTCATATTGTATAAGTCTTTAGGAGAGTCAAATTTAAGAATTTGAGGTTCCATTGTATCTTTAAGGGTAAAATTATATTTGCGTTTACCACTAATGGAATTAAATTCATCATCTTTGTTGATGTCAGAGTATTTAGAGATATCCTGTTTCTTATTAAAAAGTTCTTCTGTCGATACGATTTCAATATCTTTGACTCTTGAATTGTCTTTGAATGTTTTAGGATCTTTTGCGTATCCATTTATGATATGTATTTCTCTTATATCACTAAGAGGCTCGCAACACCAATTTCCTTGACTATATTCAAAATCAAATTCTATTGTTGATCCCTCTCCATACCCATCTTCTCCTTCAATCCAAGCAGTGGTCGGATCATTATCTACTATGTTTTCTATATTATAACTGAAAATCCCTGTTTGAGATAGTGTGCTGCTAGCCTTGGGCATACGACTATGTCTGGAAGGTTGTAACGTATAGATAAGATTAAAATCAGGTTCTATATCTTTGTACACATATTCATAATCATCAAAAGAATGAACATCGATGGCATAGTTAAAGCCTTGTGGGTAGTAATCGGTGTTGACTCTGACTCTCACTTCATCAATTTTCCCCTTCCAGTACCTTCCTGTTTCTAGAATATACCAGAAAAACATATCTTCGCAGTCTTTATTACATTCGTATTCGGAATGATATGTGTTTTTTATTTTTGTTGTATCATTGCTTTTGAATGTGGCAGTAAACACATCAAATGCATTTCCTCCATAATGCAAATTGCCATCTGAATCATAAAAATAAGGAAGGTAGCCACCATATTTTTCAAATTCATTTTGTAAAAAAGTCCATCGTCCAGCTTTCCTTTCTACTTTGACCTCTTTGCCGTTAACCGTACAAACAAAATCACTATAAATTTTACTGATTGAGTCAGTTGGAAATCCAAGTTGTATTTCTTTCGATTCTCCTTCATTGTAAAAATTGTAGTTGATTTCTACATCGTATCCTTTAGATTCAGGGTATAAATAGAAATCTATTGTTTCACTTACCAATCGAATGTCTTCATTGTTGATAGGCATCACATTTCCTCCTGGGAAATCAAATATTGGTGCACTATCAGCATATAAGTTGCTGACTGTAGATGCTAATAGTGCCGATATGAAATATTTTTTTATCATAGTTGTTAGTAGATTTAGTTGCTATGTGCGTGAATGTCATATATGAATTTATTCCTCAAATAAAATCCCCAAATCCATTGTGAAGAAATCCTCGAAACTCATGGCTCCAGAACCTACCACAAATGCAAGTTTTGGCGAGAATTTTTTGCTGAAGACAGATATTCCATCGTTGGTGGAGCGTCGTCCGCTTTTTACTTCAATGGCGATTGTCTTGCCTTTTTTCTCTAATACGAAATCCACTTCCTGATTGTCTTCTCGCCAATAGTATACTTGGTATCCATATTCATCTGCGTTGCCAACCAGATATGCACCTACTGCGGATTCAGCCCAGCGTCCCCAACGTTTTGAGTCGGTGAATTCCTTTTCAAATCCACGCCCGGTATTCGCACTCATCAATGCGGTGTTGTACACTTGATATTTTGGCACAGAATTGAATTTCCGTGCGTTGTCATTGGCGAATTTGTGTAGTTTGGTCACTGCCTGACAATCGTTCAGCAGGTCGATATAATTTGACAAAGTTGTCACGTTTCCGGCGTCGTTAAGCTGTCCTAACATTTTAGTTAGTGAGAGTATTTCGCTGGAATAGTCGCACGCAAGTTCAAACAACTGTTTCAGTAGAGCCGGCTTATATATTGTTGTGGTCATAAGGATGTCTTTGGATACAATCGGTTCGATTATAGAATCCTTGATGTAATCCTTCCATCGTTTCTCATTTTTGATGTATTTTGCACCTTGTGGATATCCTCCGTAGTAGATATATTGGTTGATGTCGAATCCGAAAGCGTCACGCATTTCCGTGAAAGACCAATGGCCCATTCTTATCAATTCATATCTGCCAGCAAGAGATTCTGTGAGTCCTTTCTTTATCAGAAGACGGGAAGAACCAAGCAAGATGACTTTGATGTTGATTTTGTTGCGAGTGTCGTAGTCCCATTCTTTTTTGACAAACTCACTCCAGTTGTTTATTTTCTGTATCTCATCTATGACAATGAGAAATTCTTTGTGCTTTCTCACTTCCATGATGCTTCTTGCATTTGCCCATATTGATGATATCCATTCCGTGTTGTTCGGGTCAATGCTGTCTGCAGTCTCAGATATGTATGGGATTGCAATATCGTCGAGCACCTGGCCTACTACAGTGGATTTGCCAACCTGACGAGGCCCCGCAATTACTTGTATAGCAATACGTTCCTCGTTGATTCTTTCTTTTATTATGTTGTAATATTTACGTCGATACATGGCTTGTCTTATTTTGATTTTATTTTGCAAAGTAAACGATTTTTACTCAAAAGTCAAACAAAATTTACTCAAAAGTGAATGGAATTTTACTCAAAAGTGAATGGAATTTTACTCAAAAGTGTAGAGGATTTTACTCAAAAGTGTAGAGGATTTTACTCAAAAGTGTAGAGGATTTTACTCAAAAGTAATTGAATATTTAGATGGAAATATTTAAAAGATGTTTTATTTTTTGAGGATTGTTAAGGGCGGAACGCCCTAACCCCTTCCTACGTGCGAGCCGTAGGCGAGCACATAAAATTTAATAAAACCACAGAGAGTAAAAGTTCACAGAGAAAGACTTCGTCTTTTTATGAGAAAAGGAGGTTAGATATTAATCAGAAAGTGGAAAATGATTTGCAGATTACAATTTTTTGAACTCACGTTATTTAGATGGAAACTATATAATCTTAAAAACAATATGTTATTTTCGCGTATATACTACAAAAATCATAATATGAGTACTGAAAATTTAGAATTAATAAAAAGTGCGATTTCCAATGCTAGAGATCTTCTTTACGATGAGGCGGAAAGTATATGTGTTGATGAATTGTTGGATGAATACAATTCAGTTATCAAGGATCTTGAAGACGCTCTTAAAATAATTGAGAATGAAATACGGTTGAGTCTTTTGGATTGAAGACATGAGAATGTAGTATGGTCAAAGCCATATCAAATACTTATTATACGCTCATACATTTTGATTGCTCGTTCTTGCGAACTCGCAGATGTGTGGGGTTAGGGCGTTCCGCCCTTAACAATCCTCATTTTTTATGATTATAGGCAGGTATGAAACCTGCCCATATATATTGGAAATATTTGATTATAAATCCCTTATTCCGCTATCAAATCCTCAATCTTTGCCCCAACAGTTGTTACCAAATCATTTGGCGCACACTTGATCTGTAATCCACGTACTCCTGCCGATACATACACGTATTCATTGTCTGTCACGGTGTTGTGGAAGAATGTAGGAAATGGTTTCTTCATGCCGAGTGGACTGCATCCTCCACGTATGTAACCTGTTGTGGCAAGAAGATCCTTCATAGGAATCAGATCACAGTTTTTATTTCCTGACACTTTTGCCGCTTTCTTCAGATCGACTGTCTTGTCGCCTGGAATGACGCATACAAAGAATCCTGTTTTGTCGCCTTTAAGCACGAGTGTCTTGAAGACGCAGTTGATGTCCTCACC
>CAMJFV010000129.1 GCA_946405045.1 uncultured Bacteroidales bacterium
ACTCCGATAATCTTCATCGGAATCTTTCCGAATCTGATCTCTTTGCCGATCGGATTCTCTCCTTCTTCAAACAGGTTGTCGACGATGGTTTTTCCAATAAGACATACTTTTGCGTATGAAGCGATATCCTGTTCTGTGAAATTCGTTCCGTATGCGATCTCATACTTCTTGATGGCAAGATACTCCACACTTCCTCCTTGCATCGATCCTGGCCAGTTTTTTGAGCCATTTACGAGCTGTCCGGAAGCATTCACAGATGGAGATACAGCGTCTACATATTTTGCCTGTGCCTTTATCGCCTCCACGTCTGCAAGTTTAAGCGACTGGGAGTTGGAATTTCCAAGGTTCACACCGCCTCCACGCTGATGCGCGCGCATCACCATGATAAGGTTTGTTCCCATCGAAGAGATATTCTCCTCGATTTGAGCTTGTGAACTTTGTCCCATGTTGACCATGGCAATCACAGATGCGATACCGATGATGATACCGAGCATTGTCAGCAACGCTCTTGTTGTGTTGCGGAGCAGGGCTGTGTATGCTATTTTTATTAGATTCGAGAAATTCATAGTCTAAATTTTTAAGACATTTATACGACTTGTCCAAACAAACTATTTTTAGTATTCATACAAGTCACCCCAAAATTCATTTGATCGCTCGCCCTACGGGCTCGCGGTTTGGGTGGGGCAAGGACGGAACGTCCTTTGCAATCCTCAAACTTGGACAGCAACCATATAATTGCCAATTTTAATAGTCGTCGCTTGCAGGAAGCGCATCAAGAGCCGCCTGTGCACTGGCTGTGTTCACTGGTTCATCTTTTGTCACTTTTCCATCACGTAGCATGATCACTCTTGATGTGAATGCTGCGATATCTGGCTCGTGTGTGACGAAAGCGATAGTCTTTCCAGTCTCGTTGAGACGCTGGAAAAGGCTCATGATTTCGTAGGATGTACGTGTGTCAAGATTTCCTGTCGCCTCGTCGGCAAGAATGATGACAGGATCGTTGACTATGGCACGGGCAATTGCCACACGTTGTTGCTGACCTCCCGACATCTGGTTGGGAAGGTGATACATTCTATCTTCCAAACCAACAAGGCGAAGAGCCTCTTCTGCTCTCTCTCTTCTTTCCTTCGCATTGATGCTGGAATTGTAGAGTAATGGCAGTTCCACCTGTTCGATTGCCGCTGTACGTGGAAGAAGATTGTAGCTCTGGAAAACGAAACCGATCTTCTTGTTGCGAATTTCCGACAATTTGTCGTTGGAGAATTTCGACACCTCGATTTCGTCGATGTAGTATTCTCCCGACGTAGGTTTGTCCAAGCAACCAAGGATATTCAGCATCGTACTTTTTCCGCTTCCGCTGGTTCCCATGATTGCCACAAACTCGCCTGCCTGTATTTCAAACGATACTCCACGCAATGCACGCACCGTCTCGCTTCCGACGATGAAATTACGTTTGAGCTCGTTGATTCTTATTATGGAATTTGCCATATTATTATCTCATTCGTTTACCGCGAGGAGGAGTAGGAGTCAACGGATTGTTAGACATTCCTCCTTTAGCCTTCTTGACTTTTTCGCCTACCTGAGCCGACAACACTACAGTATCGCCAACAGCGAGACCATCTTTGACGATTGCGTTCACACCGTCGTTCAATCCAGTCTCAATGAAGCGTGGTCTGATGGAATTTCCGTTTTTGATCCAAACTTTCTGACCGTTCTGTCTCATTTCCTCCATTTTCTCACGGCTTGGACGCTCTCTCTTCTCTCCGTCAAATCCTTCTGGCTTCTTGCCATCTCTATGTCCATCTTTTGATGGTCTTTCAGGTTTGTCTAGAGCTGCGAACAACTCTTCAGATGGAGAGAACGACATGGCTGCGGTAGGGACAAGCTTGCCACTCTGTGCGTTTGTGTAGATAGTTACACTTGCTGTCATGCCTGGATATAGTTTCTCCTCTGGATTCTCAGCCTTGACGATCACAGTATAAGTGACGACGTTGCTAGTGACATTTGGCTCAAGACGAATCTCCTGCACTTCACCATAGAATGTCTCACCTGTATATGAGTCTACTGTGAACTCTACTTTCTGTCCGACTTTCACCTGACCTATGTCAGCCTCGTCGATATTTGCCTCTACTGTCATGCTCTTCAAATCTTTCGCGATCACGAACAAAGTAGGAGTTGAGAAAGAAGACGCTACTGTCTGTCCCTGCTCTACCTGTTTAGCCAAGATCACACCGTCGATTGGTGATGTGATGACCGCATAGCTTAGGTTCACCTGAGCCTCACGCACGTTAGTGTTGGCGTTGTTAAGTGTGTTCTGAGCCTGGATATATGTGTTTGTAGCCTCATCAAAAGCTTGCTGTGTCGCCGCACCAGCCTCAAACAATGCCTTTGTACGGTTGTAGTTCTGAGTTGCAAGATTAAGTGTACTCTCTGCGCTGGATTTTGATGATTTTGCCTGCGACAAACGTTCAAGCAGCGTCGACTTATCCAATTCAGCCAATATCTGACCTTTTTTCACTTTGGAGTTGTAAGTCACATAAAGTTTTTCCACTTTACCTGACACCTGTGTTCCGACCTCCACTTTGTCTGCAGGCTGCAGATAACCAGTGGCTGAAATCGATTTGGAAATTGTACCTTCCTCGATCACTTGCGTCTTGAAAGTGACCTCTTTCTTAGACGGCCAGAAGAAGTATAGCAACAGTCCTATGACTACCGCTATCGCAATGCCTATGCCTATTTTTTTTGCCATTGTATTATGTTTTATTTTTTACTTATTGATACGTACAGCCTCATACTTGATCGGATAATCCATGTAGACATCCAAAATCTTGCGCTCGAGGATGAATGAATATTTAGATCTTACATAATCTGTAAGATAGTTGATGTAGTTGTTCTGCTGCTGCAACAGATCCACGCTTGTGACGGTGCCGTATTTGAACTTCATGTTGTAGACATCATATACGGACTTGTATGCCTTTGCTCTTTTTTCGTTTGTTTTGTACTGACGGTATGCAAGATCCACGTTAGCACATTCAACGGCTACAGTCTGACGAAGTTTCAACTCTGCCTCCTGCAAATCAACTTCAGCCATCTTTGTCTGTGCCTCATTCATCTTTAGGGATGTCTTTGTCTTGCCTCTGTCGTAGATTGGAATAGACATTGACACACCTAGGCTTTGGCTGAAACGGTCAACGAATTGGTTGCCGATATCATCAAAGTTTCTGTGTCCTGAACTCAAACCTGCGCTTGCTGAGATTGTAGGACGTCTGCCTGCACGTGTGATCTCTTCATTGATTTTCGCAATTTCAATATTTGATTTTGCCAGAATCATATCAGGGTGAGTGTCAAGTGTACGTTGAATAGCAGTCTCGACGCTTGGCAACTCTGCCATCGCATCCATATCTGTTGTGTCTGGGTAGACGAGGGTGAGCTCTGCGTTCGGATCCATTGAAAGGGCAAGCTTCAGATTAAGCAAAGCGTTGTCACGGTTGATCTGGCTGTTTAGCAAGTTGCACTCATCATTGGCATATTGAGCCTGAAGGATAAGATAGTCGCTCTCCAGGATAGTTCCAACTTTGTATTTCTCTTCTCCTTGACGTAGTTGCTCCTCGCTAGTCTCAAGTATCACTTTCTGGAAACGTAGCAATTCTTCTGAAGAAAGAGCGTTTAGGAAATACTGAAGGATCTTAATGATAAGGTTATGGTCGTATTGATCGGTTCTTACCACTGCATTCTCTGCTTCAATACGTGTCTTCTCAATATTGTTCTTTATCGCTCTACCTTGATAGAGAGTAGCACCAGCATTGATGCCGACGCTTCCTCCAAGGCTGACGTCGCTTTCACGTCCGGTATGGGAAAGAGACTCAGATATAGAACCGCTTACTTGAGGCTTACGATTGTTCTTTGCTTGCTCGTAGGAATATTCGCTAACCTTTTCTGATAGTTTCAAGCTTTGACGCTCAAGACTGTTTCCGAATGCATACTCAATACACTGCTCGAGCGTAAGATTGTATCGTTCGTTTTGTGATGCCACTTCGTTCTCATTCTGTGCGAAACCAGAATGACAGAATAGGGAGGCAATTGTTAATGTAAGTATTCCTTTTCTCATATAATTGTCATTGTAATGATGCAAATATAATAGTTTTGTTGTTATTCCTATTAAGAAAATGTTTAAGTTTTTATTAATTATTAACAATAAATGACTCTATTTTGCAAAGGAATCCTCAATATGTCACGATGATTTCAAAGATGCTTTATCAAAACGCAATTTACAAAGAGTTTTATTTTGTTATTAAGCGAGTATTTCACGTCCCGAAAAAATAAAGTTAACAGAAAACGCACCTTTGTAAAAAAACAACTCTGTTGTTGGTGCAGGAAAATATGTCATAAATGACATCGAAAACAGCCTAACGCAGAAAACAAAACGTAAAAAAACATAGTTTTCTACTGTTTGTTTTTTTCGTTATGGGTTTTCTAAAACAAACTGGTTTGTGGGTTTTCCAAGCATTCTATATATGCTGTTTTCTGTTTGAAAACATTTACCCAAAAGTTAGAAACTAATGAGGCAACATTCTATTTTGGTAATAGAAGAATGTGATTTATTGCGATATTGTTGGGCTAGTGGCACGATTTCTTTTGATTCGTTTCTTCTTGTGCGGCTTGCAATGTTTGTATGCTCTGAATCCGTAACAAGTTCCGATGCTGTATGAAGTGTCGTTCACTTTGATTGGAGATCTGATGATATTGTTGAAATTTACGGATCCGAACAGACTTATCAGGTGATGTTCACGTTGCCATATCCAACTGGCTTTTCCCACCAATCCATATTGGAATCGTGGCTCATGGTCGCCTATGGCATCTGATGGTGTCACTCTCGTTATCTTGAACAGGGTAATATATGGGAGAGCGGATATATGAAGAAGTGTTTTTTTCGGAGTCACGAAGTTGTGTGCGTAGCCGGCGTTTAGATTCACACCGAAAAAGGCTATCTCATTTGGAAATTGCCATTCCCCTTTGGTGTCTATTGGCAAATCTTTGGTTTTGTCATATTTGCTTTTGATCAGATAAAAACTGGTTGTTGACAGGCCGAATAGTGGACTGCCTGCACTCTTCTCTTGTCGCATACTATGGGAAAATGCGGCATTGTAGGAGAATCTTTTGTAGAGTGGGGCATAATAACTGTTGATTCTCCAGCGGAAGATTGAAATGTTTACGTCAGAAATGTCGGTGTACTTTTCGTTGAAGTAAAGGTTGTTGCCTAGGGTGGTGTTGATAAACAGGTCTATTCCCCAAGCGTCGCCATAATAGCTGATGCTGAATTCAGAGTTGTATTCTTTGGTGAAAGATCCTAGATCAAAACTGTATCCGAGTCCGAAATTACGGTATCCGATCCATAGTCCTATCTTAGATATCTGGTCCGACGTGATGGAACAAAAGTTTGGCAGCGTGTCCGATATTGGGGTCCATCTGAAATTAGTCTGGGTGTTTAATGTGTTCAGACTTAATTTCACCTGGAGTCCGTAGTCGTTGGTCGTTATATAATTGGAATCCACCGACGTCTTCAGCAGACGGGTTATAACTCTGTCAAACCATTTCTTTTCCTCTTCATACTCGGTGACATATATATATTCGTCTTCGGAATGCTGACTGCTTCTGTACAGGTCAGTATCCCGCTCGGCTTCTATTCTTGGGACGTTGGTGCTGGAATCGTTGTTGATTGTCAGATCTGCTTCAGTTTCCGCAATTTTGGTCTGAGCCATTCCAATAAATGGAACGACGAGGATCATGATTGTGGCAAGCAGATGATTCAACTTCATTTATTATCAGATGGAGTTGTAATGATATGAAGATCGCGTTGAGGGAAAGGAATTACAATATTGTTTTCATTCAATGCGTTGTAAATAAGCTCTTTCGCTCTTGATACAATCACAAACTTATTCTCTACCAGAATCCACATTACAGCGTAAAGATTAACGGAACTGTCTCCGAAATCGTTGAAGTATACACTGATCTGTTTGCTCGGATCCACGTTCGGTTTTACTCCCGTCTTCTCAGATCTTAAGAGACTTAATTTTTCCTCTAGGATTTTTCTGACTTTTTCCACATCTGTTCCGTATGCCACACCGACCGGCAACTTTACGAGTTCATATCCATGGTTGCGGGTCAGGTTTTTGAATGTTTTTGTGAAAAGAGTTGAATTCAGGAATG
>CAMJFV010000130.1 GCA_946405045.1 uncultured Bacteroidales bacterium
ATATTTGGCGAAGTGACCCGATTCAAAGACATTTGTGGATTCTTGTGTCAGTTTAGAACGATCGAACTTCATCCACAATTCATCTTTCGGAGGGTCATAATGCCATTGACCCTTCTTGTAGATCGTAAATCCATATTGAAGATATAGATTGATCGCAGGTGTATTATCAGCATCGACAGTTAAATCTTCACCACCGAAACGACGAACAGCATCATCAATCAGAATCCATCCATATCCTTGACGACGATATTTTGGTGTGACTTCAACGTTGAAGATGAAACCTTTGTCATGTTTATTGGTATGAACAAACACATGGCCAATCGCTTCACCGGTTTCACGGTCAACAAGGAATTCACCATTGGTCGCTTTGTGCATATCTTCCCAGTATTGTGACAATTCAGGATCTTCTTTCAGATACTTCAAACCTTCTTCAGATGGCACAAACACACGTCTGAATCTGGGATCGGAATCGTCTTCAGGGGATATCATTCCATTATCCCGCATATATGGAATGTCCAAAGAGTTCTTCCATGGCATAACATTTGCAGGATTGTTGACATCGTTGAAAAGTTGTGTGTTAAACGGTCTTGTGTCCAGACGTACCATATATGAATTCTTGAAGTTTATATCTCTGAAGTAGCTATGTGTTGAATCTGATTCATCGATCTCTTTCAACAGACCAGCTTGCGCATCCATAATGTATGCATAATCATCGATGTTGATTACCAGAAACTCATGACCACCCGTTGAATCTTTCCAGTTGACATGTACGTACCATCTTGAATCAACGTTTCCACGTACCTTTCGTACAACTTCCTTCTGAGATCTAAATGATTCCTTGATTGGATTCATAACAATTGTCTCGCCTTTGATCGATAATGCAGGATCACGAGGCGAATAGATAGGTCTTGGCAATGCATTGATTCCACGATAACGTGCTTCAGCACACCATGTACACAATTGGCAGTTTTGGTTTCCTGTTGGTGGTTTGGAATCCTTTTCAACCTGAGCTGAGATCTCCTTCACGATCTTTTTGGCAAACTGAAAGGGTTCAGCCTTCATCTCCCGTTTACCAATTGCTTCTGCATGTGCAACACCGATCTGATTCATACGAGACATCAGTTCATCTTCTTCGGTTGTTGGTGACACACCAGCGGACATCTGACTAGATGTTGAAGCAAGACGTTGTGCAAGCTGTTCACCAGCTTCATCATAGTACGGTGCCATCGTACGAGGTGGTGAATTACCCAAACTCGTACCGTCACTCATCGGAGGAACCTGCTCTTGTTGTGCAGCAATCTGTTTAACAGCATGCATTCCATCAGTACTCACACCTTCTTCTTTGGCACGATGAAGGATCTTATTAGCCAAAGCTTTACGCTCTTTTCCTGTAATATGACCATGATTGATCAGATGTGCCGCCGATTTGATATGTTCTTTGCTGTCAAGAGGGTATTTATCTTTACCGGGAACACCCATTTCGCTGTCAGGTGTTTCCCGACGTTCTTTTGCGGATATTGACATATTAACGCTCCTTTCCGGAATTAAAGTTACAGAAACGTTTTCGGTTTAACATACAAAGATCAGGCGGGGGCCAATGCCCCCGCCTCATCTTCCGTGTTAATTAGATCATCAAGATAGCATTAGTCGAAGAAACGACCCGGCTTCGGAGAGGTTGCCGGCTCCGGCTGCTTGTAGCCGAGTGCGAGATCAGAGTCCTCGATCTCCATGTCGAACTGGCCGCTCTGCAGACGATTGTTTCCGCCGGAAACGATTGCATCAGGATTGAACTGGGTGAACTTCTCATTGAACAGGTCAGAGTAGCGAGAAGACGATGCCATGTAGCTCTCCTGGGTGACCTCGCCTTGAGCCTCATCAAATGTGGACTCAGGCACGTAATCAAACAGTTTTGCCATGATTATGATTCTCCTTTACTAGAATTTTGAACTCTTACCGTGAAGATCAGCCAGAAGTGTTTGGATGTACAACTGGTTCACAGTAATAATGAGTCGATATGTGTGAGCGTAATTGACGTTTTTGAATACCAATGTTCTGGTTGCCCAATCCATATAGTATCCACCATCAATTATTGTGCGGTTCTCACGAAGACGAACATTGATGAACAATTCAGGATTCATCTTGTTCTTCAGGTGGTAATCTATCACCTCATTCAATGTCTGACCAAGACATGAATTGATATTAACTTCACGTTCGTCCCAATCGAGTTTGACAATTGGTTTTGCCCAGATCTTCCAGCCATATAATAGCGGGAAATCTTTCTCGTTGAAACAATCGGAGAAGATTGGGATAGCGATACCAGACGAAGGAGCTGTCACATCCATGAACGGCCCCGGATTCGGAACCGATAGATCAAACATTCCAACTGTGTTAAACTCAACACTCATTGTGAATGTAATCGGACAGTCAGATTCAGTCTGACCCACCTTGTTCACGGCGTCATAGCGTAAATCATGGATTCTACACATCAATGACGTCATGTAGTTTGCATAGAATCCATCACGATGTTTTCCAGATGAGAATCTGTAAGATATCGGATAGACGCTATTCATATTTAGGTAGTCAACAAACCGAGACACATCACCCGATTCACTTTTGACAGGAATCTTAGCATACCTTGCAGTCTCATTCAAGAAACCGTCAGGAATGGCTAATTCCAAAGCTGTGTCGACATCGAATGGACGATTTTCATCCGTAGGAATCTTGTTGATCAGATAAGACGCCCAACGAATCTGTTCCGTGATAGAACGGAAAGCCAACACGAAATCAAAATACATGATAACGCGATTGATCTTTCCCCTCCATTCGATCCCATTCCGTTTGTCGAAGAATAACTTCTCCATCTCGGAGCGATTCTGAAACCGGTTTGAAGTGGTTGACCAAAGCGTTGTCGCATATGATCCCGCGGCCAGGCGATTATCCAGACCGGACAGAGATACTCTAGGATTTACAACACAGATTGGATACGGTTGTGTGCGGATTTGTTTTGGTGTGTGTCGGAGTTGGCGATGCGCAATTCTGGTGGAAGGTAGCGCAGTCTTGAATGTTTCCGACGGGAATTGATCCAGGATAAACTGCAACATGACAGCTGTCACGTTTCCAACGGTATGGGCCATGTCGGTTCCTGACTGACAAGCTAAGGATAATGAATATCCATGCTCCAAACCTCTGGCACTAAGTCCGTTAAAATCGTAACTGATACCTGGAGTGGTGATATTGCGATCAGTGATTCCCTCATTGAAGTTATTCTCGTTTTGTCTGTTCGGATGTTCATCATTATAATGTGTCATCGCTGACACCTCACAATCAGAACTGCGAGAACAGTTGAGAATTTTTCGATATTATAGTATCGAATGAATGGAAAGTTGAATCGAGTAATCGTGGGACATCTATTCAGAATCATCAGTGGGCGCCACATGTTTGTGGAGCCATATCTTTCATAAGCACAGAGTTTTGGATTCCGTGCATATTTCAGATCGAATTCTTCCAGTGTATACATGTCCGGATACGATTCAATGAGACGAAAATATTCAAGTGGAAGATATGATATAACAGTCTCCCATGTATGACTGTTTAGCACATCATTAACAAGCTTCTCTTCGTCAAGACTCAATTGAACCTTCGTTGAGATGTTCCCAAGTGTGAACAGATCTGACCTGATATACTTCAGCAGTGAGGGAACCAGCGTCTTCTCATCAGAGGTCATTTGTCACACTCCTCTCAGAGAATGTCATCGAACGGTTACGCGCATGTCGAATACATCATTGTCTTGGCTCTCTAGTAATCCTTCGAGATTGCCATCACTCACAATCTTATGTTCGTCATTGTTAATATAAACCGGAACATCAAATGTTTCAGTTGTAACAATGGACCCGGATTGAAAGTCAGCAGATGCAAAGACCGGAGATATCACCGAGACGATATCTCCGTCCTTCAACTCGCCAACCGTTTTGATGATACATGTTGATGATTGCGGGATTGTGACACTCATTTTTCTACTGGATAACAGCATGAGATCACCCCGTTAGTAGATTACTCAGCTTCCGGCTCAACTTGCTCATCGTAGACGAAAACATCGTCACTCGGATCAAGTTCATATCCTTCAATCACATACTCGGTCACACCCTTGGTCTTACCAAGTGCAATGTTACCGAGAGCAGCCGCTGCGTCAGAGAATACCTTAACGATTGCAGATGCTGCAGCGTTAATGGATTCAGCCCAGTCCTTAGCCTTGTCATTGATTGCGGACAGCTTTCTCATGTCAGAGCCATTGCCCTTGCAGAGAGAAGCGACGTAGTTCTCAGCCTTCTTAGCACTGCCAGCATTTTCAGCAACAGCACTTGCGATCTGATTGACAACGTAGAGGTATGTGATCACATCAGCGATGTCAGATACGGATGCAGAAGTAGAAGAAGCCTGATCGCCGGAATAGCTCATCTTAGCAAACATAGTACCCTTCGTGACCTGCTTGTAGAGAGCGCTGATATCACCAGCCGACTCACCACCAGTGCCACCGAGGGACAGCTGCTTCTTGACAGTCGGATCACTTGCTGCACTGGAAACGGAGATGCCGAAAACAGTTGCGAGACGAGCGATAGCATTGCCGAATGCCAGAGTCATGTCATGAGTCTTTCTTGCAGACGGGAACACACCGCTGACGAAGGACAGAGACTTACCCTTACCGTATTCACGAGTAAGAGCCTGAGCAAGTGGTCTTGCATAAGACTTAGCAAAATCACTGCCAGCATCTGCAGCAGAGAGGTTATTCTTCTTTCCGAGAGCGATGATCGCCTTCAGATCGCGGTCAGTAGCCGCCTTGACTTTCTTTGCGTTTGAAACAACGACACCGTAGAGACCAGTGAGTTCCTTAACAACGGAATCACATGCCAGATCTGCAGCTTCCTGGATTGCACGTGTCGGAAGACCCATGTCCTCAGCTGCTTCTTGAACAACGCGGTCAGTAGCTTCCTCAGCTTCAGCAAGAGACATTGCATACTCGAACACGGAGCAAGCCACGTTGATCTGCTGAGTTGCTTCTTCTGCGTAGACGTCATGAATATTGACATCACCGGAGTTGATGTCGTTCATAATATCAGTAAAAAGCATCGTAGTATTTCCTTTCTTGATGATATTATTCACACGGAGATCATGATAAGAGCCCCCTAATACCACAAGCTCGTGTAAATTACAATTTGGTTGGGTGGATTAAACTGCCGGAGTATCAGCTTCCCGCAGTTGCGTCTTATATGCGGTGATCAGTTGGTTTGCTTGGTTTTTGTACTTGTTGATCAGTCTCGTTTTGATTCCACGATGCGACATGCCTGCACGAACCAGTGAAGCATAGTCGGGATCATTATCCCGTTGCGCAAGTGTCAATGCGACGATGGCAACGACAATATTATTGATGGTATCTTCCGTAAACTCAACGGTGTTCTTCACATCAAGTCCATTCTCTTTTGCCAATTCCTGAAGCTTTTGATTTTGCTTCAGTTTCCGCATGACTTCTCCTACACGGGAAAAAATAAAATCATTCGAGGTGGAGTCCAGCTCCGACATAATCAACACCTCCTTTATGGGATATTATCATAACGTGCATCTATAATGGTATCCCCGCATTGCGGGGATACGCATTTACTATTAAAAAGGATACTCTGAATCTTTTAATTCCCTGAATTGTTGTGAATTTGGATCTTTCACAACAATTTCCTCGGAATGCATAATCAAATTTTGATACTGACGGTTGATGAGTTGTATTGCATAATATTCCAATTCTTGTAAGATCTTTTCTGTTTCATCATCATTCACGAAAATATGTTTCCGATACATCTGAATGAGATTCCATAAACCTTGTCCATATTCATCAAGATCTTCAACATATATCTTGGACTTACTCTGGTAAGCAATCTCTTTTTGATTTGTAATGATATCCATTTATACTTCTCCTTTCAATGAACCATTTCTAAACAGTCGGTGGCTGTTATCATTCACATTAATCATATATCAATACAGGAGGCATATTATGTTTAACAAAGAAGATCGTGATGATATCATTAGAAATATCAATGCGAAATTGCCCGATGCGTATGTGGTACCAATGTATGTACGCAACTACAACAACACTTATCAGTTGGAAGAACTGGATGAGATTGATAATTTCAATCCAGTAGGATTCC
>CAMJFV010000131.1 GCA_946405045.1 uncultured Bacteroidales bacterium
AGAATCAGAAGATTCAAATGAAGAGGCTGATCATTTGTCGTAAACTAGGGACCTCAACAATCATAAAAAAAATAAAAATGGCCTGCACATTGGATTATATCGATTTCGTATGTTCCCAGCTTAACGGCATCGGAGAAATACGCACACGCAAAATGTTCGGAGACTGGTGTATCTATATCAATGAGAAACCGGTCGTCTTAGCTTGCGACAACATCTGCTATGTAAAGAAGCATGCAGCAATTGAGGATTTGATGGAGGATGCGGAATGTGGCTGTCCATACGATGGAGCTAAAGAGCATTACATCCTTGACATCGAACATGGAGACAGTGCAAAACGTGTGGTGAAAAAACTTGCCGAAGTGTTGCCTTATCCGAAAAAGAAGACAAAAAAATAAGACGTTCGCCACTTTTGTGGAAAACGTCTTATTTATTCAATACTAACATCACCGTCTCTTACTTTCAAACTTTTCTATCATCTCATTCAGCTTTTTCACATCATCATTTGAAAGGATTCCCTCCTGCTGGAATGGGACAATTGTGTCTATCACATAGTCATACTCAATGTCATTACGGATACGGCCACGATTCATTATCTTCTCCAGTTTGTTTTCCCGCTCATAAGGAAGATTCGCTTCCTTAATAAGTCGCCAAAACTCATTCACATCAGGTCCTGCTCCTTCTTGGAAATAAGTAAAGACATCTTCAATTGTATATTTTAGACTTTGCAACGTTTCATATTTCTTTTCTTCGTTTAAACGTCTATCCTTTATTTCGTTATGCCATTTAATCATCCACTCAAGTTCAGTATAAGAGACTCCGTCATAAACGAATTTCTGTTTGTCTTTTCCATTAGGATATCTCAAAAGAGCTTCGTTAGCCAAATCAATAGCCTTTATTAGGTTATCTCGTGCTTCTATATATTTTTTACTTGCCATAGGTTATATATTTATTCAAAAACAAAACAAAGAAAACAGAATTGATGGTAATTATCAATTCTCATGGGTAGCCATATACCAACTCGTCTTCTTATACGCAGACATTAAAGAATGTTCACTTGGCTCTGACGTTGTGATTCCAGAATATTTCACAATCGGCATCTCCCCTCCCATCGTTGTATAATAAGTAGGGGTATTTTTCTTATACGGAATCAAAACACTCATCAAGTTGTCGAACTCACTCAACATGCTTGCGTCTTCTGTCAGATGATACACATAATCCTCAAAATCAACAAATACGGTAGGTGTATAGCCATCCAAACGTTGTAATGATGAAGCGTCTACATGCACCGTCGCATCAAGAGAAAGATTGACCTTTTTCATGAATCGGGCAAGAGAGTCGAGAGCATCACAATTGATTGTCGAAATTGTGCCACATGGTCTTTCATAATTGACATAGAATCTGTAGAACGACTCGCAAATATTCTCATAATCGTCTCCTCCTATCAAATAATTTCCACTTATCTGGTATGGGAAACCGTATGCCATAACCTCTGTAGGATATGCCACGATATATTTGCACACATTCTTCAACTCGTACGCCACCTCGATATTTGCCATATAGCAATTATCAAACAGGATCATCTCAAACTTCCTGATCTTTGAATTTTTTATTCCTTCCTTAAAAGTAGAGATCTCTATCTGAGATTCCATCGTGGTGCCTCCAATAAACCTCGTCTCCGGCACAGACGTTTCATCCAAGCCAACATTGGCTGAACGAGTGGAGAAAGAACCTGCTGGCACCCAACCTGTCCCATGGCATCCGACAGTCATCGAATAAGTGTTGGATGGGAACTTAGGATATACTCTGTCGAGAAGATGTGTTATACCTTCGCTCGTCGTGAATCTTGGATCCGAATAACTGTCCAAAGTATCCTCAACAAAAGAGCCATTAGCTTTCTTCAACTCAATGATATCTACTTTTCCATGAGAAGACTCGATACATACGACATAGCGTTCATTATCCATTCCCCTCTGCTGAAGAACTTGCTTGAAATCACTGATATTCTGGATAAAACAAGGTTTCAGATTGTTCGACCATGGGAAAAACATGATAATGGTGTTTTCTGCAGTCGAACGAGTATCATCCATACCCTCGTCTATTTCATCACAGGCTGTAATACAGAAATAAGATAGAAGACACAACAGTAGTTTTTCTAAATTCTTCATTCTCATAAACAAAAAAGGCAGAGAAACCGAAGTCTCTCTGCTTGTATTATTTCATTTTATTATTGGTTCATTGAAGCCAAATACTCCTCATTGGTTCTGCTTCTTTCAAGGTTTTCCTTAACCTCAGTCATAGCCTCGATAGGAGTCATATCAGAATAATGCTTTCTCAAAATCCACATTCTCTGAAGAGTGATCTTATCCTGAAGCAGATCATCACGACGAGTACTACTTGCCATGATGTCGACAGCTGGGAATATTCTCTTGTTGGCAAGACGACGGTCGAGCTGAAGCTCCATATTACCTGTTCCCTTGAACTCCTCAAAGATGACATCATCCATCTTCGAACCAGTATCTGTAAGAGCTGTGGCAATGATAGTCAAGCTACCACCGTTTTCAATATTACGAGCAGCACCGAAGAATCTCTTTGGTTTCTGCAATGCGTTTGCGTCCACACCACCACTCAACACCTTACCAGAAGCAGGAGATACAGTGTTGTAAGCTCTGGCAAGACGTGTGATAGAATCCAAAAGGATCACCACATCATGTCCGCATTCCACCATTCTTTTCGCCTTCTCCAACACGATGCTGGCAACCTTCACATGACGCTCTGCAGGCTCATCAAATGTAGACGCGATAACCTCAGCGTTTACGCTTCTCTGCATATCTGTGACCTCCTCAGGACGCTCGTCAATAAGGAGAACCATCATATACACCTCTGGATGGTTGGCGGCGATAGCGTTTGCGATATCCTGCAATAGTATTGTCTTACCAGTCTTTGGCTGGGCAACGATCAATCCACGCTGACCCTTTCCGATCGGGCTGAACAGATCGACGATTCTTACAGAAGTGTTGCAAGTCTTAGGATCACCAGTCAAATTGAATTTCTCATTTGCGAACAAAGGAGTCAGATGGTCAAAAGGGACACGATCTCTCACATGCTCTGGAGGACAATTGTTGATTGTATCCACACGTGTAAGAGGGAAATATTTTTCTCCGTCACGAGGAGGTCTGATGTCACCAGTCACAACATCTCCCGTCTTCAATCCCATCAGTTTGATCTGATTTGAAGAGACATAGATATCGTCAGGTGAACTTAAATAATTATAATCAGGAGAACGAAGGAATCCATAACCATCAGGCTGGATAATTTCAAGCACTCCACTACCCTTGATTACACCTTCGAAATCATATTGTTTTTGCTTTTTTGCCTCTTCAGCGGCTCTTTCAGCCTCAATTCTCGCACGTTCTTCTTCAGCCTTTATTCTGGCAGCCTCTTCTCTAGCTCTGATAGCTTCCTCTTCTGCTAATTTTCTTTGATTTTCCTCTTCCTCACGTCTACGCTCTTCCTCAAGTTGTTTTTGACGGAACATCTCTTCGATTTCCTGTTTTTGGTAGACGAATGGTTCTGCGACACCAGAGTTTTCCGCAGCCTTTTGTTTAGCCAATTTCTTTTTTTCAAGAATCATTCTGGCAACTGCAGCCGCCGCGTTATTATTACTGCTTGTAGAAAGGCCAGCTCTACCGCTGGTCACGGAATCAACTACAACCTTTCCTGTTTCCTGTTTAATTTCAGTTACCTGAGGCTCTTCCTTCTCTATTTTAGGCTCTTCTATTACAGTCTGAGTCTCTGGCACCGAATCTTCATTTGGCGATTGAGATTGACCCATTATTGCATTTATCAGCTGCTCTTTTCGATATGAATCCGGACGATGAATACCTATTGATCTTGCGATAGTCTGCAATTCGGGCAATTTCTTTGCCTTCAATTCTGCTTCTGTCATGTATATATTATTGACTTATACTCTTTTGAACGAGACACAGCAAAGCTGTATATCATTTTCTTTTTTTTCGAATAATTGTATAGACTAAATAACCAGGATTTCCCTTATGCATATAACAAAAGTCTGAGACACACTCCCGATGTGTAATACACATTAATAAATACGACTTGCTATGGAATTTTATTGAGAATAAGCAATCTCTTTTGTTGCTCTTTCCTGATTGTGACGACAAAATTATATTTTTGTTTTATTATCGTCAAATAAATCTCACATTTTTTTAAGTAGTTTAGACTAAACAAACAAAAAAGTCCAGCCTTGAACTCAAGACTGGACCTCAATATCCTTATCCCAAAGTGATAGCCTCTGAAGGACAAACTCCTGCACAAGTTCCACACTCTGTGCATGCATCTGCATCAATTTTGTAGATATCGCCCTCAGAGATTGCTCCTACTGGGCACTCGCCTGCGCATGTACCACATGCGATGCAGTCTTCACCAATTACGTATGCCATAATTCTTTTTTTGTTTTAGTTTATAAATACAATGCAATATTAGTGCTTTTTTGATTTCACTGCAAATAAAATCAATAATATTTTTTTGAACTCTTAATGGATGTTAAAATTCTTTCATTCCAAATGCGTTCGATTTATAGCCTCAACTTTCTCACAAGGGGATTTTTACCAGAGCGAGCACAAGGGATATTCTCATAGGCAACCACAAAAGATTGCCCCTACCGTTCCCGAAGGGAACACATAACCTCTGGTTAACTCCAAACCGATTGTATTTTGCAAAGCAAAACACTGTCGGTTTATGAGACACCTATACCAATTTTAATTTTGCATTCAGCATTTCTCATTTCTATATGCTCCAGGAGAAATACCAGCATGGGTCTTGAAGAATCTGCCGAAAAAACTTTGGTTGGGAAAATTCAACGTTTCTGATATCTGCTGGATTGAAAGATTGCTCGTGCGGAGCATCTGTTTCGCCTCATTCATCACCAATGAATCTATGAATTGGCTGGGCGACGAGCCGACACATTCCGACACAATCTTACACAGATACTTAGGAGTGATGCATAACTGGTCAGCGTAGTATTTCACATTTCGCGTCGTCTTGAAATTCTCTTTCACCATCGAAGAAAACTTAAGGAATATCTCCTGTGTACGAGAGCCTTTCTCCTGTGCCACACACGATTTCGAAACCTCATTCAACACCTCACAAAGCATAGCCTTCATCAGAAACTCACATGTCGCTCTCAAATACGCGCTCTTCTCCGTCTTGCACAAATCAAGCCTGCTCTTGACAAAGTTAAGATAAACAAGCAATGACCCATACAACTCCTCCGACGTCTTGAATATCGGATTGGTATTGCCTAGAGGCACTTTCAGACCAGACACAAATCCAGAGATCACTCGTCTGTCGAAAAAGAACAGCACAGAATTGAAATCCTCACTGACGGATTTCACAAGCAACGTCTGCCCCATCCTTATTCGCACAATATCCCCTTTTGAAAATTTACATGGTTTCATGTCTATTTCCAGTTCCGCCTCACCTGACATGCAGAATCCATAGAAGAAAAGAGGCAATCTCTCCGGCGTCGACATCACAGGAATATCGCAGACATTCCACAATCCATATAAAATACCGTCATTTTCTATCTTGATATTCTCCTTTCCGCAATGCTTGAATATTTCCTGTTGAATTCCGTTCTTTTGCATCTTCAAATTATTTACCTATGCAAATTTATCAAAATTCACTTTTTTGTCATAAAAAAGGATGCTGATTTTTTTCAACATAAAAAATATGATTATTTTTGCATCGTCAATTATAATTAATAGGATTATGGCAGAACACAACGAATTAGGCAAAAACGGCGAAAACTTTGCCGTGGAATTCCTTGAAGGGAAAGGTTATCAAATCATCACAAGAAACTGGAGATGTGGCAGCAACGAACTTGATATTGTTGCTTTAGATGGAGATACACTCGTCTTTGTCGAAGTCAAAACACGTTATTCCGACTACATCGACCCTCGTACCAGCATGAGCAAAAGTAAGATCAGAAATTTTGTGAACGCAGTGACCATGTACCTCCGAAAGATGCAGGTCAACTCAAATTTCCGCCTGGATGTCGTCATCATTGTGATGCAAAGCGGATTCGACAACAAAGGGATGTATGTGGAGCATTATGAAGACGCGATTTTGCCGACTGACTTCTGACATTTCT
>CAMJFV010000132.1 GCA_946405045.1 uncultured Bacteroidales bacterium
ACTGGACGTTGGGTTATTCCAGTGTTGAGCGGACATATCGGAGGTGCCAATCATTTGGCTCGTCTTATAGCCGACGCGATTGGTGGTGAGGCTGTGATAACCACACAGAGCGATAATCTTGGTCTTTGGCCGTTGGATACACTGGCTCAGCGTTTTGGTTGGAAACAGGAATATATCGACCGCTCGGAGATGAACAAAGCTATCGCTGCTTTTGTCAGCTGTAAGCCGACAGCTTTGTATCTTTTGCAAGAAGACGAAGGAACGCGTTATCTTCGTGAAACTTGCCCCAAGCATGTGACGGTCAATCCTACAGAGGGATTTTTCCCTCTTTCTATCACCGTCAAAGATGATACGTTTGCTATCTCTCTCAACCATGGGATGACACTTGGATTCGGTTGTCAAAAAAATGCGGTTGTGGAGTGTGCCGACCAGATTGTCCGTCAAATCAGTGAGATGGGATATAGTATCAACGATATATCTGCCATTGCTACTATAGAACTAAAGAAAGAAGAACCGATGCTGGCTCGTCTTTGTCAGTTGATCCCATGGGCAGAGAAACATATATACACATCAGATCAACTCAGCCGTATAGATGTGCCTAATCCGTCTGAAAAAGTGTTTGAGGTGACGGGATGTTATGGCGTTGCTGAGGCATCAGCCATGGCAGACGGCAATGGTCTTGTGGTGGAGAAGACGAAAGGATGTGAGGAAGGATGCCATTACACATGGGCGTTGGGACGCAGACATGGTCATATTGAGATTGTTGGTGCTGGCCCTGGTGATCCTGAATTGGTCAGCGTACGTGGAAAACGATTCCTCCAGACTGCGGATCTGATACTCTATGCTGGCAGCCTTGTTCCAAAAGAACTGACTTGTTATGCTAAGCCGGGATGCGAGGTACGGTCATCCGCCGAACTCAATCTTGAGGAACAGTTTGATCTGATGAAGAAACATTACGACAAAGGTCATCTTGTGGTTCGTTTGCACACTGGAGATCCATGCATCTATGGAGCGATCCAGGAACAGATGTCCTTCTTCGACAAGTATAAGATGGATTATCATATTACACCTGGTATATCATCTTTCCTTGCCGCTGCTGCTGAACTCCGTTCTCAATTTACCATACCTGAACGATGCCAGACCATTATACTGACTCGTGGTGAAGGGCGTACCGCAATGCCTCCCAAAGAGAAACTGTATATGCTGGCGTCGCACCAAAGTACGATGTGCATCTTCTTGTCGGCAAGTATTGTTGATGAAGTGCAACGTCATCTTCTTGATGGAGGATATCCTCCAGAAACACCTGTCGCTGTCTGTTACAAACTGACATGGAAAGATCAACGTATTTTCCGAGGACAGTTAAAGGATCTTGCCTCTATCCTCAAGGATAATAATCTTTCCCTGACCACATTGATTGTTGTAGGTGAAGCGATCGACAATCGGCATGGGTTAAGTAAACTGTATGACAGCCATTTCACTCATATGTTCAGAAAGGGTATAGAGTAAAAACAAATGATTTTATGATATTGATTTTTGGTGGCACGACAGAAGGCCGAATGGCTGTAGATGTTTGCGAAGAAGCAGGCAAACCGTTCTACTACTCCACAAAAAGTGCGTTGCAGCAAGTGGAGTTGTGTCATGGTGTACGCCTTTCTGGCGTCATGACTTCCGATGATATCCTAAATTTCTGCCATCAAAATGATATCCATTGCATTGTTGACGCTGCTCACCCATTTGCTGAAAATTTACATAAGACTATTGCTGAAACAGGTATTAAGGTCATTCGCCTTCAACGTCAGTTTGGAGATAAAATAGACGGCATAACATATTGTAAAGATTATGAGGATGCGATTCAGAAGATGCTTCAGTCTGGTGTGCAAAACCTTTTGGCTTTGAGTGGAGCCAACACGATTAACAAACTCAAATCTTTCTGGCAAAACCATCATACCGTTTTTCGTATTCTCAATAGAGAAGAGAGTGTGGAATGTGCCAAGAAAAACGGATTCCCTATTGACAATCTCATTTTCTATCCCGACAGCATGCCTGATGTTGAAGAGGAAAAACGGATGATGTCTGTTGTTGGTTGTGACGCAATTATCACTAAGGAAAGTGGTGAGACGGGAGGTTTTGAAGCCAAAGTGAAGGCGGCGATGGCTTTGGGTCTGAAAGTCTTTGTTGTGGAACATCCACAATTGCCAGCCGACTGGATATATGTAAGTGGATCGCATACACTTCGTCGAGCCATACAACATCTTGTGCCGGACTTCTTCCCTTTGAAGACAGGATTGACTACTGGTGCCTGTGCAACCGCAGCCACAAAGGCCGCTCTGTTATCTTTGCTTTGTGATGAATATCCGGAAGAGGTGTCGTTCGCATTGCCTGATGGTGAGGTACTTACCATTCCTGTAGAATGTTCATCGCTTGGAACTGCGACAGTAGAAAAAGATTATTCGGACGATCCGGATGTGTTGAAAGGATGTAGGATTACATCAACCGTCATGCCCAATAAGACTGGTGACATACGATTTTTGCATGGAGATGGAGTAGGGACAGTCACACTTCCCGGACTTGGCATCCCAGTTGGAGACCCCGCCGTCAACCCAACTCCACGACAAATGATTACAAATGAAATACGAACTTTAAGCAAAGATGGCTATGATGTCAGAATAAGTGTCGAAAATGGCTCTGAACTTGCTTTGAGATCTTTCAATTATAAAGTTGGGGTGGTTGACGGAATAAGTATAATAGGCACATCTGGAATTGTATCTCCTCTCAGCAACGAAGCGTTTGTTGAAAGTATTGGTAGAGAATTGCAGGTGGCTAAAGCCATTGGTTGTACGGCTATCGGATTCGCTTCTGGTAAGAAAGGAGAAAACGCGCTCAAAGAAGCAGAACCAGATCTGCGTGTGATCCATTATGGAAATTTTGTGGGAGAAGCGTTGAAAAAGGCTCACAACTTAGGGTTCCAGCGAGTAGTGTTGGGGATAATGATAGGCAAAGCGATTAAATTGGCTGATGGTCATATGGATACGCATTCACACAAAGTGGAGCTCGACTTAAGTAAGTGGGGTGTGACGATGGCTCGTCAATTGTGGGATGTGATGCCCCCTTCTTTTTTTACGGAGATAGAAAAAATTGTTGGAAACATTGTCGTACGGTCTTTCCAGATGGAGAACTGGAGGTGAGATTGATACGAGACGCAAATGTATGATAATGAAGAATACGATATTATTTGTGATACTCATTGTAAGCATACCACTGTTGATGCTATGCAATATTATGACAGGAAGTGTAGAGATGGGCAGTGAGTTGTGGGAGACGGTGGTTATGACGATCCGTTTGCCGCAGGTGTTGACTGCAATGGCATGTGGAGCAAGTTTGTCTGTCGCAGGATTGCAGATGCAGACAATTTTCCATAATCCACTTGCAGGACCTTCTGTGCTTGGAGTGTCGAGTGCGGCGAGTCTTGGCGTGGCATTAGTTCTTTTGCTCAGTGGCGCAATCGGAGGCTCAACGCTTTCTCGTTTCGGTATTATAGGAAATACAGCGATAACGATTGCCGCCATAACAGGAGCATTGAGTGTCATGATGGTGATCGTATGGCTGTCGAGAAAAGTACAAGGAAATGCGACGTTGCTTATATCTGGAGTTTTGATTGGATATATAGCTACTGCTATAATCGGAGCGCTTAAGGCATATTCAAGTGAAGAGGATATACATGCGTATGTTATCTGGGGATTGGGATCTTTTTCTCGAGTTTCAGGTGGACAGATTAGTGTGTTTATAGGTATTACGGCATTGCTGTTGCCTCTCTCCATGCTCTTGGCTAAACCGTTGAATATGCTGCTTATGGGTGATCTTTATGCACTCAATCTTGGTCTTAATGTAAAACGTGCGCGGATGTGGATAATAATTTCTGCAGGAATCCTCACTGCGGTCGTGACTGCATATTGTGGACCGATAATGTTTATTGGTCTTGCAGTGCCACATATAGCCAGAGGATTGTTTCGAACGAGTGACCACCGCATTCTGCTTCCTGCCACACTTCTTTGTGGTATGGGACTTGCTTTGTTATGTAATCTTATAAGTAAAATGCCGGGAGCAAACGGCGTAATTCCGATCAATTCGGTCACTGCTTTAATTGGTGCACCAATAGCTCTTTATGTGTTGTTAAAACGTAAAAGACAATGAAATATAAAGATATTTTTATAGATCTTGACAATACTTTGTACGACACAAAGTCGCCTGTTGCTGGTATTCCGATTGAAGGAGCATATGAGTTGCTGCAATATTTTCGTGATGCAGGTTGCAGACTGCATATCTGTAGTAATGGAATGCTACAGGAGCGGATGGACAAACTTTTTGCTTTACATCTCGAAAAAGCATTCGACACTGTAATATGTAGTGAAATGGCTGGGGTGGAAAAACCAGATAGAGCGTTTTTTGAATATGCTTTGCGTATGACAAAATCCTTGCCTGAAACTACATTGATGATAGGAGACAATTATGACACAGACATCATTGGTGCTGCTGCAGTAGGGATTGACACCATATTATATAACAGATGGGAACCGGATTGGATGCCTCCTGGACCTGTCACATACAGAGTAAATAAACTGAAAGAGATAATGCAATTATGGCAAAAATAATACTCATAACTGGTGGTCAACGTTCTGGTAAAAGCTCTTACGCAGAAAAAATGGCTCTGTCACTTTCTGACAATCCCGTCTATATGGCAACTGCACATATATGGGATGATGAGTTTCGTGAACGTGTGATCAGACATCAGGAACGAAGAGGCCCGCAATGGACTAATATAGAGGAGGAAAAGTATATATCCAAATATGATTTGTCTGGCAGGGTCGTACTTGTTGATTGTCTTACTCTATGGTCCACAAACTTTTTTTACGAGGCTGGGGATGATGCCAGTGTGGATGATGTATTGGATTCGTTAAAACGTGAATTTGACGCTTTTACGCGTCAAAATGCTACTTTTGTCTTAGTTACCAATGAAATAGGTCTTGGAGGAACTAGCATAAATGCCGTACAGCGAAGGTTTACAGACCTGCTTGGATGGCTCAACCAGTATGTGGCTTCAAAAGCAGACTCTGTGATACTGATGGTTTCCGGAATACCTGTAAAAATAAAGTGATATGGTCACAAGGGATCAGATACAATCAAAAATAGATAATCTCAACAAACCTAAAGGTTCTTTAGGCCGGTTGGAAACGTTGGCTCTACAGATATGTGAGATACAGCAGACGCTTACACCGTGTTTGTCGCATCCGTGTCATATTCTCTTTGGTGGCGACCATGGCATAGAGAAAGAGGGAGTCTCTTTTTCTCCTCGTGAGATAACATGGCAACAGATGATAAATTACACTCGTGGAGGCGGAGGTGTGAATATGTTTTGCAGGCAGCATGGCTTTAAGTTTCGTATTGTAGACGTTGGTGTTGACCATGATTTCCCTGAGTGTCTGATTTCGACGTGTGATTCTGATACTGATAACAAAATCATCAATCGCAAGATTGCATACGGGACAAATAATTTCCTATATGGACCAGCTATGACAGAGAATGAATGGCAGAGGGCAATTATAGTTGGTGAGGAGCAGGTCGACGCATGTCATAAAGAGGAATGTAACATTATTTCATTCGGAGAAATGGGGATAGGAAATACGTCTCCTTCAAGCATACTTATGCATCTGCTCCTTGATATACCGCTTGAGGATTGTGTGGGGGCTGGCAGTGGACTTGATAGTGATGGCTTGCGTCACAAATATGAGGTTCTGAAACAAGCTGTTTCCAATTTTCATCAGCGGAATCAACATCTTGATGTCACTTTTAATCGTGGAGAATTGGAGAAAATCTCATTTTGTGGTTTTGAGATGGCTGCAGCTGTCGGAGCAATGTTGCGTGCGGCTGAACATCGTATGATAATTTTGGTGGATGGATTTATTATGACGGCTTGTATGCTCGTCGCACAAACTATTAATCCGACGGTGATGGATTACGCTGTTTTTGGCCATTGTGGTGATGAGTCTGGCCATAAACGTATGCTTGATGCAATGAATGCACAGCCTCTGTTGCATCTAGGAATGCGATTGG
>CAMJFV010000133.1 GCA_946405045.1 uncultured Bacteroidales bacterium
AAGAGGCCGGAAGTTCGAATCTTCTCACTCGGACCAACAAAAGAGGCTGAAACTTGATTGTTTCAGCCTCTTTTGCTTTATTCTGATAACTTTTTGAATGACATTGTTTTGACGTTTTGGCAAGGGAAAACAAAAAAGTAAACAAAATAAAAACACAATAAGATGAAAAATAACGGTGTGATCATTATCGCGATCATTGTAATCGTCGTAATTCTATCAGTAATTCTAATTGGATTAACTCATTCGACTCCAGAACCAGTCATTCAAGGAGAAGTTGAAATATCAGACTATCGTTTGTCTTCTAAGGTTCCTTCTCGTGTGATGGAGATCAAAGTGAAGGAGGGAGACTTCGTAAAGAAGGGAGACACAGTTGCTATCATGGAGGCGCCTGAAGTTGCGGCCAAGCTGTCTCAGGCAGAAGCCGCAAGACGTGCAGCACAGGCATTGCAGAACAAGGCTCAGGCAGGCACACGCAGTGAGCAGATTGAGGCTGCATACGAAATGTGGCAGAAGGCAAAAGCCGGTCTTGATGTTTACGAGAAGACATACCAGAGAGTCGAGAAGCTATACAACGAAGGTGTGATCGCAGCACAGAAGAAAGATGAGGCATACGCTCAACTTGAAGCTGCCAAAGCTACAGAGAAAGCTGCCAAATCACAGTATGACATGGCTATGAACGGTGCCCAGAAAGAGGACAAGGATGCCGCTGCCGCTCAGGTGGCAAGAGCAAGAGGAGCTATCGCAGAAGTGAACTCATATATCAACGAGACAATCATCCGTGCTTTGGCTGACGGTGTTGTGACTGAGATTTTCCCTGAAGAGGGCGAGTTGGTCGGTTCAGGAGCCCCAATCATGAATGTGGCTAAAGCCGACGGTGCATATCTAACATTCAATATCCGTGAAGATTTGCTAAAGGGATTTGAGATTGGCAAGACAGTCAACGTCTATATTCCTGCAAAAGACACAACAATCAACGCCACTGTAAGTGGAATGAAGAATGTAGGCAGCTACGCAGTATGGAAAGCTACAAAAGCACTTGGACAATACGATCTTAAAACATTCGAGGTAAAGATGCGTCCAGAGTCTCAGAATCTGCAGTTGGCTGCAGGAATGAGTGCGATCATAAAATAAACTAAAAGAGTATGGATATAAAGTCAATTTTTAGCAGATTAAAAAAGTTGGCTATTAGAGAGGCCGAGATATCAAGACGTCGTCCGCTCTACCTATTCTGTATGCTTATTGCTCCCGTCTTCTTCAGTTTCATGTTTATCAACGTGATGGAAGAAGGAGCACCAGATGAGATTCCTGCTGCTGTGGTCGACGACGATGACAGCCAGGTGTCACGCACGCTTCTACGTACACTTGACGCCATGCAGGAGACAGATCTGACAGTGAAATACAAAAATTTCTCCGATGCCAAGGATGCCCTACGTAAAGGAGAGGTTTTCGCAATTGTGCATGTGCCACAAGGGCTATCCGAAAAAGCACTTACACAACGCACTCCTACAATCTATTTCTACACCAACGACGCATACTTCTTGGCTGGATCATTCCTTTTCAAGAATATGAAGGTGTTAGGAGAGTTGTCGGGGCTTGCGATCACCAAAGCGACACTGTCGGCTAAAGGTTTGGATGACGACAGGATAATGGGATTGATTCAGCCTATAACAGTTGAGTCACACCCGTTGAACAATCCTTCGCTCAACTATTCCATCTATCTGACTAACATGTTTATACCAGCGATATTGCTTCTTATAATATTCATTGCGACATGTTATTCGATCGGTTTGGAATGGAAACGAGGCACACAGAAGAAATGGTATAAAGATGCAGGAGAGAATGTAGTGATTGCATTAGCTGGAAAGCTATTGCCACAAACAGCAGTCTACATGCTGATGTTCGCATTCATGGACGTCTATCTCTACAGAATCAACGGATTCCCGATCGCATGCTCGTTGCTTCGACTGCTTGGCATACAGCTGTTGGTGACACTCGCGTCACAAGCATTCTCTACAGCCATCTTCGGAATACTAGCCGGACAGATGCGATTGGCAATGAGTGTGGCATCTCTGCTTGGAGTGTTGTCAATCTCATTGTGCGGATTCACATTCCCAGTCATGGCAATGCCAAAAATCATGGAGGCGATCTCATGGCTGTTGCCATTACGCCACTATTATCTGATATATGTCAATCAAGTGCTCGACGGATATTCCATCATCTATGTATGGAAATCATTCGCAATACTTGTGGCAATAGTCGGACTTCCTCTGCTTTTCATCAAAGTGTATGAGAAAGCATTCAACGAGGTGAATTACAAAGCATAAAAAAGACAAAGATGAAGATACTTCAAATATGCTATAATGAGTTTAAGGAGATTTTTTCCGACGTCGGTATCGTGATCTTCGTGATCATTCTTCCGCTCGCATACCCTTTGCTCTACGCCTACATCTACAACAACGAAGTGGTGAGAGAGGTTCCTGTGGTAGTGGTGGACGACAGTCAGACCAACACAAGCCGAGAATTCCTACGTCGCTGTGACGCGTCGCCAGATATAAAAATCATCTCACACGCCACAGGAATGGAGAACGCCCGCACATATCTCGAAAGCATGGATGCCTACGGTATCATACGTATTCCACGTGAATTTTCCAACGATATCGCGGCAGGTCGCCAAACAGTGGTCGGTGTCTATTGTGACATGGCAAGCATGATGTATTACAAGAACCTGATGATCACCGTCGCTGTCGTGGCACAGAACATGAACAAAGAGATAAAAGTGAGCAAATTAGGAAGTTCCACAGACCGTGAGGCTGAAATTTCCGCAGCTCCTATAAACTACGAATCCAAAGCGATGTACAACCCGCAGAGCGGATATTCATCGTTCCTGATTCCTGCGGTGCTGATGCTTATCATCCAGCAATCTCTGATGTTGGGAATCGGAATGCACATGGGAGGAACACGTGAGCAGAACTTCGGTTTTGCTATTCCTAAAGGAGATCTGTACAGGAATCCCGTCTACATTTACCTTGGCAAGATGCTTGCCTATTTCATTATCTATATTGTAGACGCGATATATTTCTTCGCAGTAGTCAACAAGATATTCGGATTGCCACAGATGTCGACATTCGGCACATATCTTGCATGGATGGTACCATATCTGATAGCGTGCATATCATATTCAATATTGTTCTCAGTATTAGTGTACCGACGTGAGGACTGCATCATGCTGTTCGTGTTCTTAAGCTTGCCACTGATATTCATCTCAGGAATCAGCTGGCCAATCTCAGAGATACCACAAAAATGGTTGTATTTCTCATATCTGTTCCCGTCATCACTTGGAATACACGCATATGTCCGCACCAACACTATGGGTGCATCAATCAATGACATAGAGTTCTACCACTGGGGATTGATCATACAGGCGGCAGTCTACACAAGTCTTTCGCTCATCTTCTACTATTGGCAGCTGAAGAAGAGAAAAATCGAAGAATAACATTATTCCGTTTTGAATGTAATGGACAGGGAGGAATCCCTGTCCATCCGACGGATCATTTTTTTACAAATCCGGTCAAATAATCCAAAAAAACGTAGTATTTTTGTAAAAATTGACAAAACTAAAGCATTTTCTTACCAATGAGTAAAATAGTAAGTAAGGAGTTCTTTTCAGAAAACGTGGTGAAACTGGAGGTTGAAGCCCCATTGATTGCCCGTTCGAGAAAAGCTGGACACTTCGTTATCGTTCGTGTTGACGCTAACGGAGAGCGTATTCCGTTGACTATTGCGGATTCGGACACAGAGAAGGGTACAATTACTCTTGTGATTCAAAAAATCGGTGCATCGTCCACCAAAATCACCAATCTAAATGTTGGAGATGAGTTATTGGATGTAGTAGGTCCGCTTGGTAAGGCAACCCATATCGAGAAATTCGGAACAGTGGTATGTTCTGGCGGTGGTGTAGGTGTAGCCCCACTTCTTCCTATCATCAAGGCTATGAAGGCTGCAGGAAACAAGGTCATCTCAGTGTTGGCAGCCCGCACAAAAGATCTTGTCATCCTTGAGGAGCAAGTACGTGAGTATTCAGACGAAGTGGTAATCATGACAGACGACGGTTCATACGGCAAAGCAGGTCGTGTGACAGACGGAATTGAAGAGATCGCCAAACGTGAGAAGATTGATCTATGTGTGACAATCGGACCAGCGATCATGATGAAATTCGTGTCGTTGCTAACAAAGAAATATGATATCCCTACAGTAGCGTCGCTTAACACAATCATGGTCGACGGAACAGGAATGTGTGGAGCATGCCGAATAACAGTAGGTGGCAAAACAAAGTTTGTGTGCGTTGACGGTCCAGAGTTCGACGCCCACCAGGTAGATTTCGATGAGATGCTTATGCGTCTTGGCGCTTACAGAGAGCAGGAGCAGGAGGCAAAAGCAAAAATAGCAAAGTAAAGAAGATTATGGCAACAGATAGAAACGAGGCGTGGAGAGAAGAACTACGCAAAGCTAAATCACCTAAAGAGCGTACTGCGCAGCCACGTGTGCAGATGAACTCGCTTGATCCAAAATACAGAGCAAGATGCCGTGAGGAGGTAAACCAAGGTTTGACAGCTGAACAGGCTGTAGCTGAGGCTAGCAGATGTATGGACTGCCCTAATCCTACTTGTATGACAGGATGTCCGGTCAGCATCAACATCCCAGGATTCATCAAGAACATCGAACGTGGCGAGTTTATCCAGGCTGCAGATGTGCTAAAGGAGACAAGTGCCCTTCCTGCTGTTTGCGGACGTGTTTGTCCACAGGAGAAGCAGTGTGAGAGTCAGTGTATGTATGTCAAGATGAAGAAGGAGCCGGTTGCTATCGGTTATCTTGAAAGATTCGCTGCCGACTACGCTCGTGAGAACGACACAAAGAAGGCAGCTCCAAGCATCAAGAAGAACGGTATCAAGATAGCTGTAGTAGGAAGTGGTCCTGCAGGACTTTCTTTCGCTGGCGACATGATAAAGAAAGGATACAACGTCACTGTATTCGAGGCATTGCACGAAATCGGAGGAGTGTTGAAATATGGTATCCCTGAATTCCGTCTTCCTAACAAAGTGGTAGAGGCAGAGATCGACAATCTACGTGCTCTTGGCGTTGTGTTCATCAAAAACTGCATCGTAGGAAAGACTATCACAGTAGACGAGTTGAAAGCCGACGGATTCAAAGGCATCTTCGTCGCATCAGGAGCCGGACTACCACGTTTCATGGGCATCGAAGGTGAGAACCTGACAGGTATCATGTCAAGTAACGAATATCTGACACGCGTCAACCTAATGGACGCAGGCAATCCAGATACCGACACCCCTGTTTTGAAGGGCAAGAACGTAGTCGTTGTCGGAGGAGGAAACACAGCCATGGACTCAGTGCGTACAGCCTTGAGAATGGGAGCAGAGAGAGCCATCATCGTATATCGCCGTAGCGAGGAAGAGATGCCAGCTCGTCTTGAAGAGGTTCACCACGCAAAAGAGGAAGGCGTTGAGTTTATGACTCTTCACAACCCTATCCAATATATCGGCGACGAGAATGGACGCGTCACAAAAGTCCGTTTGCAGAAGATGGAACTTGGCGAGCCAGATGCGAGTGGACGTAGAAGCCCAGTTGAGATTCCAGGAGCCATCGAAGAGATTGAATGCGACGAGGTAATCGTCAGCATCGGTGTGTCACCTAACCCAATCGTTCCAAACTCAGTAGCAGGTCTTTCTGTAGGCAGAAAAGGCACTATCGAGGTCAACGAGAACATGCAGAGCAGCATACCAATGTTGTTTGCCGGAGGTGATATCGTAAGAGGTGGAGCGACAGTGATCCTGGCTATGGGAGACGGACGTCGCGCCGCAGCCGCAATGGACGAATACTTGAATAAATGATAATTCAATAAGCGTAATGCTATATTATAAAAAGACGGGGGAGACCTCGTCTTTTTGTTTTATACTCCGTCCTATTCCACGTATCATTCCACATTATTCACATAAGAAACATAGAAAGAGACCTAATTTTCAAAAAATCCTC
>CAMJFV010000134.1 GCA_946405045.1 uncultured Bacteroidales bacterium
ACTTCAGGTATATGCTGAATTATTTGACCCAATTGATAATAACAGAGTAAGTGCAGTAGTAGATATGATCAGGTTGTCTTATCCATCATCATTCAACTATTCTCTTTCTTTACAGTATAATTCAATGTGGAATTCTGTAGTCAACGATTTCCCATTTGAAGATTATGAAAAACCTCAAATATCATCACCAAAATTTGAAGATGGTGGATTGGGGGTAGGATTAGGCTCAAACTTTAATATTCCATCAGACAATAATGGACTGACTGGAGGCTTAGGTGGCGGATTGACTGGAGGCTTGGGTGGCGGACTGACTGGAGGCTTAGGTGGCGGACTGACTGGAGGCTTAGGATCAACAAATATGAACGAAGCTCTTGGAACTCCTGTGGGCGGCTTAGGATCGGCACCTATTGAGAAAAAACAAGAGATTGTAGATTTAAGGCCTAAACAAGAGCCAGTTGAATTCA
Organism: uncultured Bacteroidales bacterium; assembly: GCA_946405045.1. Taxonomy (GTDB): domain Bacteria; phylum Bacteroidota; class Bacteroidia; order Bacteroidales; family Paludibacteraceae; genus UBA1723. Next base: position 465 of record CAMJFV010000134.1, read on the forward strand.
ATTTCAATCCTCTAACTCTTGATAAATCAAGCTTGACAGAAGCAGTTGCCGTTGCAAACAACTATGCTTCGAAGATTGATATGAATCGCTTGTTGCTTTGTTTTGATATTGGTGGTTCCACATCGGATTTCTCCGCAATGTGTTCTGTAAGAAACAATCCTGCATTGGTAAAACAGAATTCTATCAAGTTTGCTGCTCAGAATGTTGTGAAAGCCACTCAATTCTGTGCAGACAAATTTAAGAATATTGCACTTCAGATTTGTAAGGAAAATGATTGGCATTTGCCAGGTCTTAATGTTGGAGACAATAAGTTCAACGCAGATTCTGCAATGTTCTACTTTGATCAGATTGCAGACCGTCTTGATATTGGTAAGCTTCCTGGCTTCTATCAGAAGATAAGTACTGCATGTCAGCCTCTTATGATCACAAACCTTTATGTTACTGGACTTATCATGTTCTATGCAGGTCAGATAACGAGAAGATTGGTTCAGGATATCAGAAATGCGAAAGGAGAGGATGCTAATCCATCATTCCGACCGCAAGTCATGCTTAAGTGTGCAGGTAAGGGAGCCAGAGTGTTTGAGTGGCTAAGCTGTGTTGATAAGGATTTGGCGAAGAATTACTTCCGCTACACTTATTTGGCAGGTATTGCGGGAACCATTGAAAATGAAAATGTGTTGAATCAGAATGCTGGTCAGTTTATTTATGACGTTTTTGTAGAAGATTTGATTAAAGGTGTGGCATCAGCTGATATCAAATATGAAGTATCAATGGGACTAATCCGCCAGTCCGCACAGGTATTGCTTGTTCCAAAAATGGAAAATGCAATTGAATGTGTAGGAGAGGACGATTTCACTACAATAGTTTCAAATACAAAGGAACAAGGTTCATTGAAATTTGATGATTGTGTGACTTCGGATATGTACAGATATTTGGGGTCTTACTTTGTATGTCCATTGCGTGGCCATTACAAGCAGTTTAACAATTTTATTAATTTGTTCTATGGTTATGCACGTCACTTTGATGTGGAGTCTTATTTCAAGGGGCCAGAGGTAATGGACTATTTGAAAAACTTTGATATGAGTGAATATGTTAGATCTCTTCCTGAATATCAGAAAGCTCAGTTAGAATTCTCAAATGGTAAGAGCGAAAAATTTGATTTTGTTCAGCCATTCATTATCCTTGAGGGTATGAATTTTATGGAGAACTTCTTGTTTAAGCACTTAAAGTAAGCGTATAGTATGCAACATTTTTTATGTGTGTACGTATCGTCGCGAAGAATAGCTTTGTATTATAATTCCGACGATGGTGCATCAACATTAAATACATTTAGACCGGAAAGTGCCACACCGACGAATGGTGTGGTGCCTTTTGCTACATTGATACAGAACGATTCAGTATCGACTGGAACGAATTTCGCATATAACGAATCATTAAAGAATGCACCAAATGCGTTTTTTGATTTGTTTTCATTGGATGGTTCTGATTTTGACGAGAATAAATTGAGAATGAATGCGGATGAAATCCCATCAATTGCATTGAAGGCCTATTTGGCAAATGCGGTGTCTGAGGTTTATTCCGTAGAAATTGATCTTGTAAAATCTGATTTGCCGGTAATGTTAGCTTTTACTAATGATGTGGAGAGTGTTAAGCGAAACATTATGATTGATTGGTTCAAAAGAGATGGTTTTGGTAATCTTTCAATGATTGATTTTGAATCGGAACTTTTGTCAAATATTCAGTTGAATACTGATTTTGCTTGTACGGTTGTTTCTGATGGTCGTGATGTGACATCATCTTTGTACATAAGGAAAAGCAAGGATTTGTTGGCAACAAAAACGATGGCGGGTGTTGGTACAGATCCTCGCATGAAAATCGGATCTGAGATGTTGTGGAATAGCCTAAACAATACTGGTTATTTGTCTTTTGAACATGAACTTCCTATTTTGCAGAAATACGTGTCTGATTTTATTGCGAGTGGAAAACCTCTATTAGAAAGAGAGATTGAATTGAGTGATGAAAAGATGCATGCTGCTTATTTGGAAAAATCAGAAATTGAACGTCGTGCAAATTCAGAAAATGGATTGGCTCCTCATTTTCGTTCTTTTTTATCAGATGAGAGCGTTAAATCAACAGAAGTCTCTTTGGTTTTATGTGAATCAAGTGAGTCAGCATCTCTTTTGGCAAATACATTCTTAAATGAATACTCGGAAGTATTTAGTGTAACGGAAAGACAATGGCTAAATGTATACACTTCTATTTGGCGAACGGCTAAAAAAGCAGAGTACAAGATGAAATCTATTGTCTCAAGAAAGCCTGCTAATGCGGCTGCTATCAGAAGATGGGTTACTGAAAAGAATGAATTTGTCGATGTCTTGCTACGTGTGCAGGAAGAGTCATCATTCGCAACTGATAATATCTCTCGTGCTACATCCGAGCAGATGAGAGTAGAAAACGAGTGGAAGAATCGCATAAAATTAGGTGACTTTATCGGAGCAAGGGCACTTGTTGATTCTGCTTCTACAACAGACGTGAAGAGTCAGATTTCTTCATTGAATAAGGCATTTAATACTTTGAATGAATATGCTCAGTTTGTTGAAGAGGTAAATGATGTTGATGATGCCAATGAACAAATTGAGAAATTCAGTAGGTTGTACTCTGGTATTAAGGAGTTAAAGGTAAAAGCTGAAAATATTGAGAATTTTAGAGGCGATTTGTTATCGCAAACAGACAAAATTCAAGATAATCTGTCTCTGTTTAATGAAAAAATAGAAGAGCTTCGTAAAACATCAGTAAAAGCAACTCAAGACCGTTTGGTTGCAGAATTGAAGAAGATGATGCCAGAATGGTATCCCTTGCCAATAATTCAGACTTCAAAAGTAAGTGTGAAGATTACTGCTGAGATTACTTCTACAGGGTTCTTGTTCATGAAGAAGAAGAAATTGCATGTGAAGGTTGATTTTGGCGACGCTACTATTCCATACAGATGTGTTTTAGCCTTCTTCACAGACACTGTTTCCAGAGTGGATAGAGACAAGGCTTTTGTGGAGGATTTGAATGATAAAGGAGAGTCTCTTTCTGGCGTGATAGAGAAGGAATATAATTTGCCATTGCCTGAAATGCCGTCGTGTGGTAAAAAAGGCACTCTTACAATAAAACTATGGCCTCATGAAAGTGAAACTGTTGGTATCAATAGCGCTTTTGATGGCAATACGTGCTTTTGTGAGCAATAACTTATTAATTAATACTATATGGGAAAAAAGATACTTTGTCCTTATTGCTATACAAAATTTGACAATAATGAGGTTCAAGTAGAATGTGAAAACATTGCGACTTTGGTGAATGGTGAACTTGTATGTAAGAAACATATAGATACAGAGTTCTCAAACCATTGGGGTAAAGAATTGGAAACTCATAATATTTATCGTCCAAAATTGGGATTCTTTTCTTTTTTGACATCATATAAGCCAAAACCAGAACAATGTCCTACTTGCGGACACCCTTCACAAAAGTTTGTGTGTCCTAACTGCCACAACTGGTTGCCAAAGGAGATGATTGAGAAGGGAGCTGAGATCATTTCTGTCATCGGTGGCCCTGCGAGTGGAAAGACAAACTATATTGTGACTTTGATTCAACAGATGAAAAAGTATGGTAACAAACTTGGTTTGACTATAACACCACAGCAAGTTGGTCGTAATAAAGAAGAGTTCACTTCTACGAAATATGAGAAGGCTCGTGAAAATATATTTGATTTCAAAATGCCTGTTCCTAAAACTGCAGTGTCTAAGCATGAGATTCCATGGATATTACGTTTGGAAAGCAGTGTGACAAAAAAGGCTGTCTACTTGGTGTTCTATGATACTGCAGGTGAGAATTTCAAAGATTCAGAGTCTATGCAGAAGAATGCTAAATATCTAAAAGAGTCAAAGGCGGTAATCTGTGTCCTTGATATATTGTCGGTAAAGAAAATCAAGAAGATATTGGAGGCAAATGAAATTGAGAACAATGATGTCGCTACTCCTTTTGATGAGACTCTGACAGCTCTTTATAATTTTCAAACAAATGACACTTCAATGTCAAACAAACCGTTTGCGTTTGTATTGTCAAAATTTGATGTGATTATTGACCACCACGAGGATTTGGGCTGTGATGTCTCGACTTTCGTAAATGGTGACGGAACTCCTAAGAACAGTGATTTTATCAAAACTGGGCAATTGAATCTCGATCAGATTGAGTCAGGTCATAAGGCCATAAAGAACTTTATGGATGATTCTGAGATTTGGGATGCAAGCGAGCACAGTCATAATATCATGACAAAGTGGGGAGACAATGCTCGTTTTTTTGGTGTTTCTTCTTTTGGTTGTATGCCTGATGAGAACACCATTTTGAAGGGAGATTCCGACGGTGAAATAAAACCATACCGAGTGATGGATCCTCTTATTTGGGCACTTTATAAAGTTGGAGGCTTTTTCAAATAAAATCCTTATAAAACTAATACTACATAATAGAGATGAACATTCATGTGTTAATCTTTTATTTACCAATTCTAAATCTTGAATACCATGAAATATTATCACGTTATATACAATTCTTCAGAAAAGGGAATTGAAGGAGGTCGTGGATTTTGCTTCAGAACATATACCCAAGGTACTCCAATAAGTTATTTGACCGCATTACAAGAAAATGATCTTCTTAATTATAGTCAGGGAGAGTTTCAACAGTTGATGCCAGCAACACTAAAAAATGAACCAGAAAAAATTAAGGATTATCCTACATCTTATTTTTTTCGTAGACTTGCGGTGGATGGTAAATCAATATATGTGTTGGGTCGTACAATTCCAGTAGGGTTCGACTATAACTTCTATATCAAGTTTGTTCCAGGTCGTATGGGTAACTACGTTACAGATTGTTACATGTTTGAAGAGAACCCTGGAGCTGATGTTCTACAGATATTGTATGAGAATCCAGCACCGCTATCTAATCGGTTCATTCCAACTGATCCGACTCCGAATGAAGGCAATGAAGAGATGAAGTCTCTTTCTTTGGGTCAGATGGAAGCTCTTCCATTAGAAGACAAACCTTTCAATGCAGATAGTTTGTCTACGGTATCAGATAATGCAATCAAAGCACTATTCTCGTTGATTGAGGCAAAGAAAAATAATAAAGTTTTGGTTGTCAAGACAAATTGGAAAGAGGCTGCTGGTGTAATCGCAGATTTATACAGACTGTTGCCAAAAGATATTGTTGGGGATTTTAGTTTTGTCAGCAATTATCAGGAGGATGGGGTTCCTAAGGATGTTCAGATTCTGTTCATCAATGAATATTATAGCTATACTTTCAGTGACAATATGGCTGTGAAATGCAATCCAAATGAAGGTTGGACAGAGACTCCAGAGTATGAAACTTTTGGAGAGGCTTTAAAGAAAGATTTGGACAATAATAACATTAAGTCGGTACACGACCGAGTTAAATGGTTGTTGAGTGACACTTATTATAAGGTAAAGGATAAGAGTAAGGAGACGAACGCCGCATTCTACCAGTATTGTATTGTCCCTGAAGAATTCAG
>CAMJFV010000135.1 GCA_946405045.1 uncultured Bacteroidales bacterium
TTGTAGCATAGTAGATTGTGCGGTATTCTTTTGTTGAGTGCTCGGCAAGAAGTTCCTGACTCTCCAAAACTCTTGGCTCGTTGTAGCCGATGTTCTTTAGGTCTGTGTCGAACTCCACCAAACTCTTTGTGAACAAACAGATGATGCTGACGACCAAGATAGATATGATCAACCATGTCTTCTTTTCAAATGGATATGAATTGATCTCCTCTAATTTCTTGAACGCTTTTTCATTCTTCTTGTTTCTGTTCACACTGAAGAAGTGAGGAAGGAAAACGAGTGAGAAGAAAGTTGTTCCGACCAATGCCAATGATGCGAATTTACCGAAGTCGCGAAGCAATGATGCCTCTGTGAACATAAGGCTCATGAAGGCTCCGATAGTTGTCAGACAGCCAAGTATGACAGGTGTTGTCTGGTCTTTTATCACCGTCTCCGGATCGGATACATACTTGTAGTGGACAAGCACGTGCAGACAGTAGCTTAATGCCACGCCAAGCACTACACCTCCGATTCCCAATGCAAGCAACGACATTGATCCCTGATACATGTGGAGTGTGGCAAGTGAGAAGAATGCACCGTAGACTACGGGAAGAAGAAGCATCGGCAATGTGTCCCAATTTTTGAAACAGAAGCAGATGACGATGCAGATGAAAATCATAGACACCGACAATGTGTATGCAAGATCCTTCTTTGTCTGACGTGAATTATATACGCTCTGCACAGGAGCTCCGTGATAGTAGATGTCGACGTCGGGGTGCAATTCTACGAAATCCTTGATGACATCCTCCATCTCAGTCACCAGTTTTGCTGATTTCTTGGAATCTGTCGACGCGAATCCAGGCGACATAAATGCGATGCAGAGAGCGGAGTCTGGAGTGAAGAAATGCTGGTTGATCATAGAGTAGCTGCCTCCAAGACCTTCCTTCATCTTGTCTACTTTGCCAAGCAAAACATCTTTCATCCCAAGAGGGTCTCTGGCAACAAGATCAGATAGCCCCATCATCGGAGAGTAAACCAATGCCGCGTTACGTTCCATTGATGCTTTTACAGCCTCTGGAGTAAGCAGTGAGTCTATTGCTTTGTAATCTTCGTCTTCAAGATAAATAGGCAAACTTTTAGACAGGTATTCCATCGCACCCATCATCACGTTGTTGTCTATCTTGTAAAGAATGTCGGCAATATACTTGTTCGCATTGTCACGCACGATCAATGAGTCCATGTATTCGTCGCAACGGGCCGCTAACGTCTCATGGTCTATTGAATCAGAATTTGGTTTGAACACCAAATATATTTTATCCTTCACCTTCAAGTTGGAGAACACGACGTTTTCTCCGTGCTCATTCTTTGGTTGTGGAAGAAGACGTGTGATGTCCTCTTCGTAAGTCATTTTTGTTCCTTCATAAAAGAAGAATGCAAAACTAACAAAGAGCAAAACATACATTAACAGTCTGTTTCGCTCTAAAAAACGATATATCGCTAGTGCTATACTTGCCATTTTTATTTTTCTTTCTCTTATTGCACTTTTTTAAAGTCTCCTTTTAGTGTTAGGAATGTGGTGTCTCCACTTTCGATTGTGCATTTTGCCTTGAATGATTCGCCTTCGTCAGAAAGGGAGAATACAATGTCAAGATTCGGATTTTCGTTTGGAGTGATTAACGAAGAAAACTTCACTTGTTTGAGTTCTGAAATGAGTAACTTCACACCTGTGGCTTCTTGAATACACTCGCGTATCATTTGTGTGCTGCAAACGCCCGGACAGACTGGCATTCCAGGGAAGTGTCCCTTATATACCTCGTGGTCTGGATTAAGTTTCACAGAATAGCGGAACCCATCGTCTGTAGCAACCTTGTTTGTGATTTCAAAATAACTGTTAAGCAACATTGCAATTTATTTTTTTACACCAAAACCATATTTGTCTTTCCAGTCTTGGAAAAATTTTGGTGTTGATATTTCCAACTCACTGCCTGTCATCCACAATTGTGTTGTGCGGGCAGTAAGTATTAGTTTATGTGTGTTTTCTTTCGGAGAAAAAGCTTCTTCATCCGAAAGATCCCTGTTTTCGAGTTTATACAATAAGTAGTCGAACACAAGCTTAGCACCTCTTGATGGCACATATCTTGTCTCCAACACCAATATGTCGTCCACTGTGGCTGGCGATTTGTATTGAATGCTCACGTCGACTATAGGAGCCGTCAGTCCAGCTTTGAACATGTCGTTATATCCGAGACCATAGCGTCTGCCGAACGCTTCTCTTCCGTCTTCCAGATATGCCACATAACTGCCGTGCCAAACGACGCGTATTGAATCCACTTCAGAGAAGCGGACCTTGATTTTGATGAAGTCTTTCAGCTCGTTGACTTTCAAATCCGTCGTTGCCATGGCAATCTTTTATACTTTTTTACTCTTTGATGAAGATCTTCATTGTGCAGCTTGCTGCGACATTACCGTCTACTTTGGCTTCCGCTGTAAGCAGGGTGATGTTCATTACCACACTTTGGATCTTTATTTCTGTAAGGATTCTGTCTCCAGCCTTAGGCAGAAAATTCATCTTGAAATTCTTTACTTCTCCAATGAATCCTATTGGAGTCTCTTTCCCTTCTGCGATGGCGTTATAACCAGCAAAAGCCGAGGCTGATTGAGCGATGTGCTCAATCAAACCCGGCTCAATAAAGTGTCCTTCGCGACAGAAAAAGTTATCTTCGGCAACAGTCAGACCTGTATGCCCTTCTTCCGGAGTAGCATCATAGAACGTGTCGACCATCATGATCGGCATACGCTGTGGTATGAGCTTTTTGATACTTTCTCCTTCGTACAAAGGTTGTTTCATCTTTAGTAATTTTGCTTATGCCTGGTGCTCAGCGATGTAATCATAAAGACTCTGGAAAGTAAGGATTGTACCTACCTCCGCACTTGGAATCTTAACACCAAACTCGTTCTCTACCAAACCTACTAGGTCTACAATTGCAAGTGAATCAAGCTCAAGTGTAGATTTGATGTTAGCATCTGGAGTGATGTTTTCGATATCCACTTCAAACTCCTCAGACAACACTGTGTTAATCTTTTCGATTAGTTCTTGATTTGCCATTTTCTTATTGTTTAATTGTTTAGTTTTTCCTTTTGTTTATTCTTTGTAATCAGTTACGACAAGTGTTGAGTTTGTACCGCCGAAACCGAATGAGTTAGAGATGAATGTGTCGAAGCCAGTGTCGATTCTGCTTGCAGGGATGTTTAGTCTGCAAGTGTCCTCGTCTGGATTCTCGAAATTCAAGTTCTCTGCGATAAAGCCGTTCTTCATCATTATCATAGAGTAGATGATTTCTGAAGCTCCGGCCATCCACATCTCGTGTCCAGTGAATCCCTTTGTCGACGCTACGTATGGCTTGTATTCGCCAAGAACGTTAGCGATCGCAGTTGCTTCACGTGCATCTCCGATATGTGTACTTGTCGCATGTGCGTTCAAGTATGCCACTTTCTTCAAGTCTACCTTGCTCTCTCTGATTGCCATCTCCAATGATTTAGATGGACCCTCAACGTTAGGAGAAGAGATATGGTCACCGTTTGAAGAGAATCCCCAACCAAGGATTTCGCCAAGGATTGTAGCACCTCTACGTTTAGCACTCTCAAGTGATTCGATGATCACAGTCGCTGCACCACCGCCAGGCACCAAACCGTCACGGTCTCTGTCGAATGGACGAGAAGCCTTTGTAGGTTCAGACTCACGTGTTGAGAAAGCACTGATACCATCGAAACTTCCTACTGCGTAAGGATTGATCTCCTGTGCTCCACCGCAAACAACGATGTCCTGTAGACCGTTCTTGATCAATAGGGCTCCAAGACCAATTGAGTGTGATGAGCTGGCACATGCAGCTGATATAGTAAGGTTGATTCCTTTTAGCTTGAAAATACAACCAAGATTCATAGTTACTGTAGAGTTCATCGACTGGAAGATCGCACCACTACCACATAGAGTTGTGTCTTTCTTTGCTTTGATCTTCTCAACTGACTCTACAACTGGAACAGCAGAACTGTCATTACCATAGATAAGACCGACGTCGTTCTTGTCGAGAAAATCTTGGTCAAGACCTGCCTGACGCAATGCATCCACTGTAGCGCAGTATGCATATTTAGCCTGCTCTGGCATGAACTGACGCTGCTGGCGAGAAAGTTCTTTCTTCAAATCTGGAATCTCAAGCTTTGATGTCAAAGCTGAACGAAATCCCATGTCTTTTCTCTCCTGGTCAAAAATGATACCACTTTTGCCAGTGTATAGAGAATCACGAACCTCATCAAGGGTCTTACCCAAACATGAGTATATTCCCATTCCCGTAATGACAACCCTTCTATCCATAATCTTTAAGCTTTATCTTTTTCTGTATTGTCCCAATATTCGTATGTTACAACATACAATACCTAAAACAACGCAAAACTATCATTTTTTTTTATGTTTGCGAACAACCGTTCGTCAAAAATTTATATTTTTTACTTTTTTAGCAACTTATACAACTCTAAGTGTGACTTTTTGAACAATTCCAACTCGTGTTTGATTGTCGTTTCGTCTGCTTTCGTTTCTCCGAAATTTCCTTTCACACTCTCAAATGTGTATGCAATCGTGTCCACATCAATGTCGGATCTGATTTCTCCGTTCTCAATGCTTTTCTGTATCGCCGCTACCCAAACAGAATGGATCTTTTTCTTCACATCGCTGATCGCAGTGGCAAGATACTCGTCATGTGAGAATGCGTAGAATAGAATTCCTGTATAGTTTGAAAATGTGATGTTCGGATTTTTCAAATCCGCCATACTTCTGGCAATCACTTTGAAACAGTTGACGTAGATGTCGATCAAGTCAAGTATCGTTGTCGAATCTGTCACTTTGTCCAATCCTCCGTTGATGAAGTCTAAGAAATACTTCCTCATTACGGCTTCAAACAATTCCTCTTTGCTCTTGAAATAATAGTACATTGTCGCTCGACCAATGTCAAGTGACTTCTGCAGCGTCGAAACAGTCACCTTTTCATATCCATCGATCAAGTACTGCTCGAATGCTTTTTGCACTATTATATCTTTCATGTTATCCCTCATAATCTATAAGATAGATGATAAAATCAATGCAAAATTATAACTTTTTTTTGAATGAACGTTCAATACACTGAAAAAAATTGAATGAACGTTCAATTTTTAAAAAATGTTAAAAAAGCCGTGGGATTCCACGGCTTTTTTTTATGTGTTATTAGATTTCTTTTTTGCTTATTCCATAAGGGGTATAGCCTATTTGTAATCGATTATTTTCTTCGAAAATAGGTATGTTGGGATTAGGTTCCCTTTCTACTCGTTTGTGTTTCCTGTGGTAGACGCGGCAAATGAATGAGTGTCTATATACGGGGATGCCTATGCGTGCCAAGCGAGCTTCTAGATCTGTGTCTTCTCCTGTGGCTGGTGCTAGGAATCTTTCGTCAAATCCATTCACTTTTAGCAAATCGCTTTTGTACATTCCAAAATTACAGCCTAATAGGCCTCCTTTCTTGGGTTTGCAGATTCCAAATATATTACGGATCTTCAATGGTATTCGCAAAACATTTTCTGAATGACGCTCTTTGCTGAACAGCAAATTGAGCGATTTCTTTTCGAGATATCCATCTGCTACAAGTTCTGGAGTCAAATCATCTGACATCTTTTGCGGAAGTTGCACTCGTCGTCCTCCCACCACAATGCCTTGTTGACGTAGATCATAATGGTCTTTCACAAAATTTTTGTCGGGAATACAATCTCCATCAAGAAATACCAGATATTCAGATCTGCTTGCCACAACCGCTTTATTTAAAATGATGTCTTTCTGCCATCCGTTGTCCTCATGCCATACGTGCTGAACAGGGAAAGACACTTCTTTTATCATTTGTTTTATTATCTGAACACTCTCTTCTGATGAGCCATCATCTGCAATGACAACTTCGAACGCCTTATAGGTTTGTTGCTGCAACATGTTGAAAATCATTTTCAACCATTTAGTGTTGTTGTAAACGGCAAT
>CAMJFV010000136.1 GCA_946405045.1 uncultured Bacteroidales bacterium
TGACGGAGGAACTGACATTACATTGTCATCTGGAGATGTTGTGATAAGTGACCTTACTCCAGGAGAACACGAAATCAAGTATACTGTGACAGATGTGACAGGCAAAACTTCAACCGTCACTCAAAAAGTCAATGTGGTTGACAATGTGGCTCCAACTATTGAATGTCTTGCCGACTTTGACGTCTATGTCCAGCCAAACAACGGATGTAAGTCTGATTCGACAGCGACAGTCCAGATGTTGAAGAATGCTTATGTTAAGGCAAACGCAGCGTCTGCAACAGAAATCACAACTGCAACTAATGAAAATAATATACCATACGCATATACAAAGGATGGAGATGGCAACGTCGACAAAGTATATGATGAGTGTGGTAAGGAGTTGTCGTTCTTTGTTGGATTGACTAAGGAAGAGGAGAAATCTTCTGTAGATGTGAGTGTCACACTGGATGATAATGAAACATATGTTTATTGGACATTGAAGGATGTGTATGACAATGTTTCAAGATGTTCTACTCTTGTTTCTCCAAAAGATTCGACTAAGCCAGAAATTGCTCAGTCTCTGGATGTCTTGAAACTTGACGGAACAGATGGCGACGGCAAGTGTCAGGGCGTGTCAGATCTTTCTTACAATACAATCTCAAATATGCTTAATATAAGTGATTGTAGTGAGACAGAGATCTCTTATGTGATTGTTCATGAAGACGGTACAACAACGTCGGCTAAGATAGTTGAGAATGACGCATTCTATAAGTTCAAAGAGACATTGAATGATGGCGACGTGATTGAGTGGATTGCGACAGATAAGTTCCAGAATGTCAATTCAGTAAGACAGGAGGTTGAAATCGTCGATAAGAAAGCACCTCAGGTTGATTGTGATAAATTGGTCAAGAATATCGAGATCACAAGCAATGAGATAGCAGCTGGTATATGTATAGATAATGATTATCTAATCAACCACAAGAATTTGTTCACAGGATTGAAATCTGGTGACGAGCGTTGGGTTAAGGATAATTGTACTGATTTCGAAGATATTGTGGTTACTTCTAAACGTTCGGATGGAAAGAACAATGGAGATCAGGCTGATCTATCTGCTCCATTTGTAGTTGGCTCTACAACTGTCAACTGGACATTTACTGATGAGGCTGGAAATTCTGATTTCTGTCCACAGATAATCAATATCATTAATAACCCACCAGCAATTGTCTGTGAACCATCAGTTGTTAATGTTCCGATCACAAGAGAGAATGACTGCAATACAACTTATAAGATTGAGGCTGATAAGGTGATCGCAGATTTGCGTCGTGGCGTCTTGATCGATAAGAATTATATCGATGCCGACGGAAATATCTTGAATGGCATGACTGAAGGAGAGATTGACGATTTGCTTCATAAGAGTGATTGTGGAAATGATTTGAAACTTGATTCTGATGTTGACGTTCCTCTTAATCCAGATGGATCATTCACATTTGAGATTGGCAAGGAGGTTGTTGTGACATATCGTGTCTATGATGACCTTGGAAATGAAAGCTTCTGCACTGTGACTTATAAACCAGTTGATGAGGAGAAACCATACGTTTCTAAGAACGAATTCTCATCTACGATTGAGAGAGGTGCTAATTGCCAGTACACATACTCTAATACGAAGAGTGATTTCTTGAATAGACTTGACGCTGCAGATTGTAGCAGTATGAAAGTTTATTATGAGATTGATGGAGAAAAGGCGGAATTGGAAAACAAGATGACATATCCAGACTTTGACAGCGAGATTGGCAATGAGACAATCAAGTGGACGATAGAGGATGCGTTTGGCAATTTCACTGAGGTAGTTGAGACTGTTAATAAGGTGGACCGTATAGCTCCGTCTGTGGCATGTCCGACTGATCCGATCAAGATGCCTATAGATGACGATTGTCATGCTAGTGTGTCTATGACAAACGAACAGGTTATTGCCATGATGCGTGCTGGTGCGGTGCTTCCTGCAATCAACGATGATTCGTTGAAGAAGATTATGGGTGTCGATTTGTATGGCATGATCAACGACGCTGAGAAGGAAACAGTGACTCATGATTGTGGAGAGACGGTACACCTTCTAGTTAAGGATGGCGAATCATATGTAGAGAAAGATGAGGTTGTCGTCAATGTACAATATGGAGAGACTGTAACCATGGAGTTTGCAGTGCGTGATTCTTCAGGTAATGAGAATAAGTGTAGCCTGACATTTGTTGCCGCTGATACGACAGCACCTAAGATTACATCTCAGGATACAGTTAAACTATATTATGAAGAGTCTGAGTGTAAGTGTACATATTCTAAGACTCGTGAGGAGATAGAGAGAATGCTGAATATCAGAGATTGTGATAAGAATACGACAATTTCTTACACTTTGGATGGTGTTACCAGACCTATGGATGACAATTTCGAAATGTCTCTATTGGATGGAGACATGAAGAATATTACATGGACGGTGACTGATGCAAGCGGAAATTCTTCATCAGAAATTCTGACTATAGTGGCTTATGATACTATAGCTCCTAAGTTTGATTGTAGCAGCTTGCCTTCTGAATTGATTGTTGAACTTCATAATCATGGAGATGAGGCTACATTCGAGAAATTTGAGGAAGTCGGACTTGATACGTCTATCATTTTTGAGGATAGTTGTAGAGGAACTTTGAAACCGTCATTTATCAGAGAGGATGGCAAGAATGTATTCCTGGATATTTATCCTGCAAATGACACAACGGTCTTGTACACTACATTCACGGATATGGCTTCTAATAGCCAAACATGTAAGCAGGATTTGATTGTCAAGGATATGATCAAGCCGGTTATCATTTGTCCTCATGATTATGATACTTTCGCTTGTGACGATAATCTTCCATATATCGCTAAAAACATTGAGGAGTTTAAGACATATTTGTATGGCGATGTTTTGGATATTCAAAATGTGATTCCAGATAAGTTCACTCACAAAGATGAATTTGTCGGAGACAAGTGTGAGAGCACATTGACTCGTACTTACACAATATATGATATCTTTGGCGGATCATCTTCGTGTGTCAGCAAGATACATGTAAAGGATGATGTTCCTCCTGTATGGACAGAAAAATTGGATGCAGAAAGCATGTTCCTGGCATGTGAAAATCAGTCTCCAGAATTTTATATTCCTAAGGCAGCTGATGCATGTTCTGATTACACTGCTGTATTGTCTAAGACAACAACAACCAGAGTATATGATGTCACAAAATGTGAATACTATAATTACGATGTCACATACAAGTATTTTGCAGTGGATGGTTGTGGTAATGTAAACCATGATAGCATAACATTTGTAGTCTCTGTTCGTGATACCAACAAACCGAAGTTTGAGGTTCCTGACTGGTTCTTAGAGGGAGATGTCGCAGCTAAGTCGGATGGACAGTGTAATATGCAGGTCCCTGATTTGCAGGTGTTCGCATTAAATTGGGATGACCCTTGTGCAGCTGCTTCTGTATTGACATTCAATCAGGAACCTGCAGCAGGAACAATTATTAATAGCAACACAGTGGCTAAGATGGTGTTGACGGATGTTTGTGGAAATAGTTTCACTGTAGAAAAGGAAATTAGAGTTCCAAAACGTAAGGATATTGTGACTGCTACGGCTAGTGATTTTGTTAAGTGTGAAGGTTCTGAACTTGAAGTTAGATTGATGTCAGACACGATTATTACCTCTGTTGGTAAGTCTAATATCTTGCAGGAGGACGGAACATACAAAGAAGTTGAGTCTAATGTCGTTTATGATGTCTATAAGGATTCAATTGCTGTTCCAAATCTTGTATACAGTAATAATAAGACGACATTCGGTTTGAGATTCTCTTCTGATCCTGAGAAGATAGCTCAGTATACAGCAATAGACAAACTTACTCAGACTGGAACATATTATTACGTCGCTCAGGATATGAATACCGGATGTGCGGATACGGCGTCAGCTTATATCGGCATCCGTCAGCGTCCTCGTGTAGCAATGTCTAGTGTTGATACTGTTGAGGCTTGTGAATATCAGGCGTTGGCTGTCAACGGAATGGCTGGCGACTATAAGGATATCCTTAATGTATGTGTTGAGGATATGGGTGCTGAGATAATCGAGGAAGGTTGGATGATTGGCGGAGTCAAGTATAAATGTGATCCTATTTCTCATGTCCATGATGGAACACGTATGATATATTACGCTGTTAATGAGTGTGGTATGACATCTTCAGACAGTTCACCTGCTTGGCGTTGTGAGTATGTATACAACCGTGAGAATGGTACATTTGAGTCTGATCTTACAACGGCTCAGATGATGAAGGATACAGTGTCTAACGGAGCTCCGTTGAAGGTTCACCAGAAAATTAATCCAGACAGTATGCTTCTTACCGCTATACTTGAAGGACGCTCACGTGTATGGGTCGGTGAGAGTGTTTCTCTTGACATGAAGTCTATATATAAGAACAAAGGAATCGAATATCACTGGTATCAGGTGGTTGGCGACGTGGATGTCTCAAGTCAGATGTTTGATGGCTATGGAAATGTTTTGGAGGATTATATCAATCCTCTTGACGACGCTGATGAGTTGTTGGCTGTTTCTTCTATTTCGGATCCTGATTTCGGTTCTTACTTCTATGAGAACTTGTTGGACACTACATTGTTCTATGTTGTTGTGACTGATAATGTATGTACTTCGGCAGCAAGTAATGTGGTTAAAGTAGAGACTTTCGATTTCATCCCTACCGCGATTACACCACACAATTCTAAGGATTTGAATGATGTGTTCATGCCTGGCTTCCATGTTGAGATATTCAACCGCTATGGCAACAAGGTGTTTGAGGGTGATGACGGATGGAACGGAACGATCCGAGGTGAACTAGCGGACCCTACCGTCTACTACTATGTGCTTACAATGAAGGATGGCTCAACGAGAAAGGGTTCTGTTGAGGTTGTCTACTTCAAGTGATAATCTATAGAGATTTGTATGAAAAGAATCGGTGGTCGGTAGATCTCCGATTCTTTTTTATTGATTGTCATAGGTTATGAGAAAGCACGAATCAGTGATTGCTCGAAATGTTATGATGTATGTTTCTTCGGTGAAATGGGGGATTTAACGCTCAAAGTGTCCGTATAATCAGCCACTTGAAACGATTCTCCATATTTACGAAACGATTTTCAATAGCTCTCTTTCCTCTTAACCCTACCTTTGTCGAAAATTGAACAAGTAGACAAAAGGGTTATTATAAATCTTACGCTATGAGACTAAAACATTTATTTCCGTTTGCTTTTCTAGCCGCGTTTTCTATGGATGCGTTGGCTGATAAGGTTGTGATGGATTTCGAAGACGGCGAGACTACAGGCTCAGGATGGAATATGACAGAGTCTATCGTAGACAATCCTGTGAAGTGTGGAAACAATTCATCTAAATGTGAGTTGGTGGAACCAGATGAGGCATGGGGTATGACAGGTGTGTGGATCGAATACAATCGTGGCACAGAATTCATAGTCGCAGATATCTTCATGAATAAGGATGGTGATATCACTATGCGCGACAACATGCAGAATACTGATGATACGAACAATAACGTGGTTGTTTCTATCAAGGGTGGTGTTTGGAACAGAGTCGCTTTCGATACGCGTTCTTTTGAATCTATTTCCGACAATCAGATGGTCTATTTTGGTAGGTCATCGTCTCCTTTCTATATCGACAATATCAAAGTGACATCTACTATGCCTACTGAGTATGACTGTACAAAGGAAGAGAAAAAGGCTGATGTGGATTACACTTTCGGTCGTGTTAAGATTGGCGGTGGTGGATTTGTCGCTGGAATCGTGGCTGAAGGATCAACAATGATCGCACGTACAGATGTGGGTGGAGCATACATCCGTAACCATGCAGACTGCTCATGGGAACCA
This sequence comes from uncultured Bacteroidales bacterium, assembly GCA_946405045.1. Lineage (GTDB taxonomy): Bacteria > Bacteroidota > Bacteroidia > Bacteroidales > Paludibacteraceae > UBA1723. The sequence goes on from CAMJFV010000136.1 coordinate 5,920, forward strand.
ATCACTGATTTCATATCTGAGGATGACAAGGGTCTTTATTCGATCGAGGCTGCTGCTATCGATCCGTCAAATCATAAAAATATATATCT
>CAMJFV010000137.1 GCA_946405045.1 uncultured Bacteroidales bacterium
CAAAAATAATGGGAATTTCCGAAGCGACCAAAAACAGCTCACGAAGTGTTAAAAAACAGAAGACGTTGTGTTACAGTGTCTTATATTTGATTGTTTTGTGTTATTCATAGTAGTTTATATGGCTCTAAATACAGTCTTCAAATGTATAATTACCTATAGTGGTAACACCATCAGGGATATCTATGCTAGTCAGACCGCTGCAACCTTCAAAAGCACCTTCCCCGATACTTGTCACTCCATTTGGCATCTCTATGCTTGTCAAATTGGTGCAGAAATAAAAAGCGTCTTCCCCGATGCTTGTCACTCCTTCTGGAATCACGACTTCTGTGCATTTTTTATTATCTCCTACCCAACCATAGCATTTTGTGCCTTTATCGTAGACCAATATCTTTGGATCCAAACTGTTGCAGTGATAAAAAGCTGATTTTCCGATACTGGTCACACCCTCTGGAATATCTATATTTGTCAAACTGCTACAACCAGAAAAAGCCCCTTCCCCTATGCTAGTTACACCCTCAGGAATGTTTATGCTTGTCAAACTGCTACAACTAACAAAAACATATTCTTCAATGTTTGTTATTACTTTTGGAATTTCTATGCTTGACATACTTTCACAGTTAAAAAAAGCGTTTGCTCCTATGCTAGTCACTCCTTCTGGAATGCTTATGCTTGTCAAATTATAACATTCAGTAAAAGCTGCTCTACCGATGCTAGTAACGCTCTCTGGAATCACGACTTCTGTGCATTTTTTATTATCTCCTACCCAACCATAGCATTTTGTGCCTTTGTCATAGATTAGTAACTTTGGCTCCAAACGGTTGCAATCATGAAAAGCATATTCTCCTATGTACGTTACTCCTTCTGGGATGTTTATGCTTTCCAAACTGCTGCAACCATAAAAAGCCCATATCCCGATGCTGGTCACACCCTCTGGTATCTCTATGTCCGTCAAACTGTTGCAAAAAGCAAAAGCATTTTTTTCTATGTTAGTCACGCTCTCAGGAATATTTATGTTTGTCAAACTGCTGCAGCCCCAAAACGCACTTTCTCCAATTTCTGTTACTGTATACACTTTCCCTTTTATGCGCACTTTTTCTGGTATAGTAATGGAATCGTGGCCAAGGTATGAAGTTTTACTATTAAATTTTTCTATTATCACCTTCGCTGTGGAATCAGATAGAATATTGAATCGCAGAAATGTTTCCGACACATCAATCACCGTCGAATCTTCAGGAATGATTGCATTTTCCTCAAAGAAGACCTCTTCCACATCATCCACATTGATTTTCCAATTCTCCCCGTTTTTCTGCTTCACCACCATGTCGGTCGCTAGCAGAGAGAGGCATATAGCGAATAAAGCTCCTAAAGCTATTAGTTTCTTTTTCATATCTAAAAATATTTTATCCGTTTATTCTTTTAACCATGTCACAGATTTGCAATTGTTGAAGGAACTTTCCCATGAGCTTACTTTGTTTCGGGAGTTGTCAATCACAATATCAAGTTTTTTGCATTCTGCATATGCATAAGGCCATATGAGGGTCACACTCTCTGGAATATTTATTCTTGTCAAACTACTACATTCATAAAAAGCATATCTACCGATGCTTGTCACTCCCTCTGGAATACTTATGTTTTCCAAACTGCTACAACTATAAAAAGTCTCATCTCCGATGCTCGTCACACCCTCTGGAATATCTATGCTTGCCAAACTACTACAGTCTCTAAAGGCAGAACCTCCTATGCTCGTCACTCCTTCTGGAATCTTTATGCTTGTCAAATTGCTACAATTTTTAAACGCCCATAATTCGATGCTTGTCAAACTCTCCGGGATATCGATGCTAGTCAAACTGCTACATCCAGAGAAAGCCGATGCTCCAATGTTTGTCACAGTCTTTGGGATATTTATGCTAGTCAAACTGCTACATCCGGAGAAAGTAGAACCCCATATGATTGTCACTCCATTTGGAATATCTATGCTTGCCAAACTACTACAGTCTATAAAGGCAGAACCTCCTATGCTCGTCACTCCTTCTGGAATTTTTATGCTTGTCAAACTGCTGCAACCAGTAAAAGCCCTTGCTCCTATGCTTGTCACTCCTTCTGGTATCACGACTTCTGTACATTTTTTCTCATCTCCAATCCAGCCATAACATTTTGTGCCTTTATCGTAGATTAATAATTGAGGCTCTATTCCAGCTGGAATATAGATTATTTCTGTTTTGTCTTTATTATATAAAATGCCATTTTCGGAAGAGTATATAGGATTGTTAGAAGCCACATTGATACTTGTCAAACTGTCACAGTAACGAAAAGCCTCTGCCCCGATTTTTGTCACTCCTTCTGGGATATCTATGCTTGTCAATTTATGACAAAACTCAAATGCCTCTGCTTCAATGCTTGTCACACTTTCAGGGATATTTACACTTGTCAAACTCTCACAGCTATAAAAAGCTTCTTCCCCGATGCTTGTCACTCCCTCTGGAATCTTAATGCTGGTCAAACTGCTACACCAATAAAAAGCCCGATCTCCGATGCTTGTCACCCCCTCAGGAATCTTAATGCTTGTCAAATTTCTACAGTCATTAAAAGCATATTTTCCGATGCTCGTCACACCCTTTGGTATTTCTATACTTGTCAAACTGCTACAACCAGAAAAAGCATAATCTTTTATGGTTGTCACACCCTCTGGAATATTAATACTTGTCAAACTGCTGCAACCTTGAAAATCATAATTTCCGATGGTTGTCACACCCTCTGGGATGTATACGCTTGTCAAACTGCTACAATTAAGAAAGGCGTCTCCTCCAATACTTGTCACACCTTCTGGGATTTTTATGCTTGCCAAACTACTACATTTACAAAAAGTCTCTCTTCCGATGCTTGTCACACCTTCTGGGATATTTACGTTTGTCAATCTCTCACAGCCATAAAAAGCCCTTCTTCCGATAGTTGTAACACTCTCCGGGATATCGATGTTTGTCAAATTCTTACAATAATAAAAGGCATAATCTCCGATGCTTGTCACTCCTTCTGGAATCACGACATCCATGCATTTCTCCTTATCTCCTATCCAGCCATAGCATTTTGTGCCTTTATCATAGACCAGTAACTTTGGCTCCAAACTATTACATTTATAAAAAGCTTGCGTTCCGATGCTCGTCACTTTCTCTGAGATATTTATGTTCGTCACTTTCTCACAATCATAAAAAGCTTGAGTTCCGATGCTCGTCACTCCATTTGGAATATTTACGTTTGTCAAATTGTAACAATCATAAAAAGCATCTTCTCCAATACTTGTCACACTCTCTGGAATTTCAATGCTTGTCAAACTAAAGCAGTATATAAAAGCTCCAGCTCCGATACTTGTCACAGTATATATCTTTCCATCTATCCGGATTTTTTGAGGCACAATAATGGAATCATGACCAAAGTATGACGCATCATCACCACCACCATGATCTCCAGTCACCTCCACTGTCGAATCGGATAAAATATTGAATCGCAGAAATGTTTCTGATGTATCGACCACAGTGGAATCATCTGGAATATTGGCTTTTTCCTCAAAGAAAACCTCTTCCACATCATCCACATTAATCTTCCAATCCTCTCCGTTTTTCTGCTTCACCACCATGTCGGTCGCTAGCAGAGAGAGGCATATAGTTAGTAAAGAACCTAAAGCAAGTAGTCCTTTTTTCATATTTCTTTTAATTTATATTTTTCACACTTTCAAAAATCGTCGTTGTAATTATGACAATATTATTACAAAATTAGGGATAAATTGCAGAAGATAAAAATTTCCGCATAAATATTCGAGATTTTATCTATGTGCTGCTGGTTAAATATAAATGTGGGCAGGTTTGAAACCTGCCCCTACGATCATGGCACTTTTGTGGTTTTTATATGCAACCGATTAATCTTTCAACCATTTCACAGATTTGCAATCATGAAAAGCATCGACATCGATTTTGACGCTGTCTCTTGAATTGCTGATTATTACTTCAAGGTTTTTGCATCCATCAAAAGCATTCTTGCCAATTTCCTTTACACTAGATGGAATATTGATAAACCTAAGATTTTCACATCCTTGAAATGCATTTTCTTTAATGCTGACTATGTTGTCTGGAATTATGATAGTTTTCAATTCCTTATGGTTTGAAAATCCATTTTGTCCGATTTGCGTGACTTTATATTCCACAAAATCTGTCATTGTCAAGGAGTTATATTTTTTTATTGTTTCAGGGATTATAAACAATTCCTCGTCTTTTTTCAAGTGTAATTCTTCATCTTTTCCTATTACTTCAACATTATTGCCTGATATTATGTTAAATGCAAGACCATCAAACTGAACATCATATTTTTTTGTGCTTGTGTTGCATTCTTTTGTATATGACACCGATTTGCAACCATATATTTTTTTATCTTCTAACCACACGTCACATTTTGAATTATCGAATGTAATCTCAAGGCTATCGCATTTAAGAAATGCATTATGCTTAATGACTTTAGTGTTACTCGGAACAAATACTTTAGTTAACCCACAGTTCATGAAAGCATATTCGTCTATACTTTTTACACTGTTGGGGATCTTTATATGTTTTAAGTCTCTGCAATCCATAAAAGTTCTGAATTTAATTGTATTGATACTGTTGGGAAGATCGATTTCTGTCAACCCACTTCTACAAAATGCACACTCACCTATTATACTAACTGTGTTGGGAATCGTGATTTTCTTCAGTCTCTTACAGTACTGGAATGCCTCGTCACTGATGCTTAATACTGTATGCAACCTGCCTTCGATATGTATTTTTTCTGGAATGATGACTGAATCTAGGTCTTTGTAGCTCGAGTCGGCAATTACACTTGCGTTATATTTTGACAGTGCCTTAAATTTCAGTGGAGTGTCTGATTCTTTTGCTACGATATGGCCGTCTTTAGAAAATATCACAGATTTACATCCGTCGAACGCTCCATTTCCTACTCTTACATCTTTACTGGAATTATATATTATTATCTCAAGATTGGAGCAATCTGTGAAGGCATTTTCTCCAATATTCTTCACACATTGGGGAATTTCTATCTGAATTAAGTCTTTACAATTGCAAAAAGCAGCCTTTCCAATGCTTTCTATTGTAAATAGATGTCCGGAAATTATAGTCTTGTTTGGGATTTCATATGTTTTATAATTCCATGTTTTAGCACGTCCTGTCACCTCAACGGTAGAATCTGTCAAACAGTTGAATTTCAACGGAAGAGAGGAGGAAAATTCTGCGTCAATTATGCTTTTAGAGAGATGATTGTACCAACTCATACCTAATGGCACACAAATGACAATAAAAGCGACAATAATTAGGATGTTCCTTTTGCTAAAACGAAATGAAGATGATGGAGCAGTACCTTTAATGTTGCCAGAGTCAACATTCTCTCCATCATTCCCGCCGTCAACATTTGTTAAATATGTTTTTTTTGTCAAAAATTTCATTTCCGTTAGCGGTTAAAGTGTTGGCAATGAGATGCCTTTGATCTTTCTGTAAAGGTCGAGGGCGTAGACGTCGGTCATGCCGGACACATGGTCGAGCACTGCTAATATCCTTTCGTATGGTGACTCGCTCGACACTGCGAATTGCGACGGGATACGTGCAAGAAGCTGTTTTGAATATGCTTTGTCTGCATTGAACACTGCGTCGATCTCCTTCTCGATCAGTGTGTAGATGATGTTGTAGCCGGCGATCTCGATGTCGACCACCTCTTTGCTCTTGTATATTTTCTTCGCCGACACTCTCTGGCACTCTTTGTAGGCGTTGCTCACTCTCTCCGACACATAGTCGATCAGCGAGCCTTCAAATTCTCCTGCCAAAATCTTCTCCTCATTTTTTATGAAGACGTCGGCACACTCTTCTATCAGCACTCCGATGACGCTGGAACGCAGATAGGCAACCTGCTCATTCACGTCGTCTACAAACGACATCCTTTCCCG
>CAMJFV010000138.1 GCA_946405045.1 uncultured Bacteroidales bacterium
CAATCGTTCCATCTGGAGCTACATTCTACGTCGCTGCAGGAACTTATCATCCGTTGGGCGATAGATTGTATAATACAGACTCATATAAGAACAGACAATTCTTCTCTTCTCGCCCATTGAATGTGTTTGGTGGATATCATCCGCAAGCTCAGATGGGCGCGGTGGCAGATCCGTCTAAGTATGTCACTTTGTTGTCGTCTGATTTCAATGGTGATGACGAATTCACTGAGTCGGCTAGCGACTATTCAGTGATGAGTTATTCTAACTATAAGGACAACTCTTCTTATGTGATGACCATCGTTTCCAAATTGGCTGGTGATGTGCATTTGAAGGGATTGACATTCTCTGGAAACTATACTCAGTCCAGAGGCTCAAGTGCGGCTTTGTCTGTTTCTTCCGTTTCTCGAGAAATTCCAGTCGCTTTGACAATTGATAGTTGTTCATTTGAGAAAACATATGTGGGTATCTACTCTTATGTTGATTCTTTGTTTGTTCGTGGATGTCGTTTTGATACAATTTATTATTTAGGATTGTATCATTTGCCACGTGAGACGGTGCCAAGCGTATTGGAGATAGAAAACTCTTCATTCACGGATATGACAAAAACTCTCAATGTGTATGCTTCGAAAGGAAAGGTATTGTTGCAAAACTCTACTTTCAACAATGCAATCACTCTTGTTGATGTACAATCTTCATCTTATAATAAGACGGTGGATTTGAGTCTTGAGATGTATCACAACACATTCGGATTCTCGCCAAAGAGTTATCAAGGTATTGTTGTTCCAAACTTTGTCCAGATTACAGCGAAGGGTAATATCTTCAACACCAACTTCTTAGTGCCTTCGGATAATTCTGGCGTAAATGCAATGAAACCTGTCATTTCCGACTATAACTTGTTTGTAGAGGAGCCAGATACATTGTATGGAGCATGGACTTTGGGTGAGAATGATATATTGGTGTCTCCATCTGATTTGAAGGGTGTGATGCCTGGTACTTTGGGAGAGAAACGTTTCAGTGCTGTTTCTTCTTTGGAAAAACCAGAGAATTACACTAAGGTTGTGGCTTTGGAGTCTGACGTGTTGGATGAGAAATATGTCAGAATGCCAATAGAAGAGGCGAAAGTAAAGGCCGACCAGATCGCTACAGAACGTCTTGACCTGACTTGCCTAGGAGCATATGAGTTCTTCAAGGGGCGTGACACAGTATATGTAAACAGTGTGGATACAGTATGTTTGGGAATGGAATATGATCGTAATGGTTGGGAGTTGCAGTCGGATACTCTTCCTGAAGGTGTGTATGTCTACGGAAGATTCATGAGAGGAAAGATTGCTACAGACACAATTGATACTTTGACTCTTCATGTCAATCCGTTTAGTAAGATTCTATTGGATCAGGTCGCTGTCTCTCCTACTTTGTGTCATGGAGACGGATATGGTGAGGTGTCGTTCACATCATACAGCACAGTGCCAGGAAGCGCGATTGTTTATGTTGTGGAGACGACGGGAGATACATTGTCCTCGGATGCCCAGAGTTATAATTCCGTCTACAATAATAAGGAATTGCCTGTTGGCAAGTTTGATATAAAGATTGTTTCTCAAACTCAATGTGTGGAGGATTCTGTTTTGCAAATTGAGGTTTCAGATCGTGATTCTTTGTCGCCATTGAATCAGATTGACGACATCTTTACTGATTGCGCAAATGAGCCAACATCTGAGTTGTCTGTCGCTATGAAGGGATTCCATCCAACAATGAAGTTCTATCATAATGACGTGGAGATCACGGAAGAGACCAAGAACGATGAATTGGTATATGAAGAAGATGCTGCTGTCACATCAATGGCAAGTTTGAATTTGTCTAATATTCCGGTCGGCAAGCATATCATTACTGCAGTTGACGCTTGTGACAATTCATATTTGGTAAGTGAGTTTGAGGTGTCTGTTTCTCCTAGCCAGTTGGTGGAAATGCAGCTCGTCGACTACTCAAAGGATTCTTTGGCATGTGGATTGGATAGCGGATTTGCAGAGTTTAAGATTGTGTCAGGTGCGACGTCGGTGTTCACATTGACATCAGATGAGGGTTATGATTACACTTTGCATCTACAAGGTAAAGACACTGTTCTTGTATTGAATGACTTGACAAGAGGAAATTATAAGGCATTATTAAAGAAGGTGGATGAAAAATGTAGTGATTCTTCTGAATCAGAATTCTCGATCATGTCACCAGAACCATTGTCTTTGTCTCTGACATGCAATGGAGAGGCATGTGCTGAGGGTGCTGTCAGTGTTGTCGCTGAAGGAGGAAGAGGAAGCTATACTTTCCACTGGACAGATCCAACAGGCAAGAAGTTTGATTCTACGTCTCCAGTTCTTAGTGAGGCAAGTGCAGGCACATACACATGTGTTGTAGAGGATTCAACTCATTGTTCCTCACACACTGAATCACTCTCAATTCTGCCTAATGTCGAAGAGTTGTCAGAACTTAATGTTGATAAAGTAGAGACTAAAGACATCACTTGTATCAATGGAAATAACGGTACGATTGAGGTTAAATTCTCAACTGACAACAAACAACAGTCTGTAGCATGTGAGGTCACAAATGACGCAACAGGAGAGGTGACGAAGGTGGCTGGCACATACAAGAAGTTGAATGGATTGTTGGCGATCCGCACGTTGGCAGCTGGATCATACTCTTACGAGGTTTATTATGGCTCAGAAACATGCCGATTGGACACTAACAGCATCAAGGGTAATTTCAAGATTTCTGCGAAAGCGGTTCCGTTTGCGATGAAACCATTGGCTATCTCAGCTCCACAGACATGTTTCAATCCTGCGAACGGTACTATCGCTAACACTGTTACTGGATGGGAGGATGATTACAAGGCTTACATGCAGACAAAAGCAGGAGCTAAGTACAAGATTACTCCTGAAGTAGAAAACGGTGTTGCGAAATTGAAGGTTGACACTTTGTCGGCAGGTTCTTTCTACTATGTTGTGGAAGATGCTTGTGGAGGCAAATTCACTACTGACACTGTCACTTTGCCTAAGTACGAACCATTGTCTTTGGATATCCTTTCATTCACTGATTCTGTGACTTGCGCACGTGCTACTGATGCAGAGATCAAGTTTACAGTCAATGGTGGTATCGGTTTGAACCATTTGGCATTCGTGGATGAAAAGTCGTATACAGATAAAGACACTGTTGTCTCAAGCGATAACGGTAAAGGCATCCACACTGTCGCTTACAAATCAGTGGTTGAAGGTTGTAAGGATAGTATAGGTGAGCGTATTCGTATAGCTGGCCCTGATACGTTGGCTATCAAGTTTACGTTGACTGGTAATTGTCCTGGTTCGGCATTGATACCTGAAGTGACAGGAGAATCGGCTCCATACTCTTATTGGTGGAGCGACGGTGAGAATGATATAGAAGGCACTGCGGAGTTCCCATTTGAGATGAAGGAGGGAAGAACATATTCTTTGACAGTCTCTGACGTTCATAGCTGTGATGAGTACACTAAGAGCTTCACAATACCTTCTGCGTCTGAATTGCCATCAGTTTCTCATGTTGTCACACCTTCGTCGGAGAAATGCTATAAGGGTAATAACGGAAATATCAAGGTCAAAGCTTCTATTTCAAAACTGTTGGATTTCGCTGTTTCCGCTACGATCTCATGTGTGAAAGTAGATGATGAAAAGACTTCATTTGTATACCAGTGCGTTTTGGATCCAGATGGAGCATACAACACTCCAGAGACATTGTCTCCTGGTTACTATCGCGTCACAACTCGTTTGGGTTCATTTGATTGTGATATGGGTGTTGAGCCAGCTGAAACAATTGTGCATGTAGACACACTTCCTCCGTTGAAGATCCTGCCTGAGTTCCAGTTGAAACCTCATACATGCGAACAGGCAAACGGTTCTGCGAAATTCTTTGTGGATGGATGGACTTATACTCATACAGCTATCCTTCTCACACTTAATGATAATATCAGGGCAGAGATACGACCAACATATACGTCTAACTACGTCGCAGATTTCAGATTGAAGTTGCGTCATGGTAAATATCAGGTGATTGTCACTGATAAGTGTGGTCAGTCAGACACAAGTGAGGTCTTCGAGATCCTTCATAAACCGACATTTGTTGATAATGTCACTTCTGAGGCAGCAACTTGTATCAACGAGCCTAACGGTGTGCTTGATTTTGATGTTCAGGGTTGGACTTCAAATCATCATTGTGAACTTATCAATAATGATAATAAGGAATTCGGATATTTTGCAAAAGTGACACCTGCCGAAGTCGATGAGTCTGTTAAACGTGCTCATTTCCACATCAACACAATCCCTGCTGGAGAGTGGCGTATCAAAGTCACAAACGAGTGTGGCGACAATTGCCAGTATGAGAATCTGGTTAAGGTCGATGGCATCGATCCTTATAAGATAGAGTTGAATACGGTGGATTCGAAGTTGGAACTTGTTTGTCCATATGATACAGATGGAGTTGTCGCTTTGAATGTGACTGGCGGATGCAAGGATGCTATGCTATATGGAAGCACGACAAGAAAAGTGTCTTATTGGGGTCCAACAGGTATGTATGTAGATTCATTTATATGGAAGACGGTAGAAAATCATACTTTAGTTCCTATCTATGATTCTCTTAATCCTGTTATTGAGCATGACACAACATTTAATGTTGCATTTGTGGATACACTCCAAAGCCAAGATGGCAAGGATTCTCTTGTAGTTCACTATGACACTGTTGTCAATCAGCGAACTGTTTATCCTCAGATGATGGATGAAGAGGGTAATTTGATGTTTGAAACTATAGTGACTATTGATTCCGTAGAGGTGAAGACATCAGTCGAGAAGTATGGTTGGTTGGATTCATTGTCAACGTCGCCAATTGAATACGACGTCTTCAACGCTGATCCAGAAGGATTCAAGAGCGGAAAATATAAATTTATAAATTTGAGAGCCTCTACTTATCGTTTCACGTATAAGAGTACTCTTGAAGGATGTACAGATAAGTATAATTTCGATACTGAGGTGAAGAAACCGGATGATGTCCATTTGAATTATGCTGTGATGCCTATCACATGTAGCACTAAATCAGATGGAGAGATCTCTCTTGCACCAAGAAGAGGAGCAAAATCTTATTCTTCATATTTCGTGGGTCATGACACTACTGATGCTTATAAGATGAACCGTCTCTACAAGCATGATTTGATTGATGGTAAGGATTCGATTGTCGAATATAAGGTTGATGATGAAGTGCAGTCTTACCAGATCGACCAGCTATACGATAAGAGTGATCTTACAAGTGTCACTTGGTCGTTCAGCCAGACAAAGAATGGCAAATTCGTTCAGATGTCTGATCTGATCTTCCCAGACAGCACTGATTTCTATGAGGAGATCTATTATAAGAATAATGTGCCTATAACTGCTCCTGTATATTCAAATTCTCATTTGGAGAAATTCTGGAAGGATGGAATGGGTGAGTATTTTGAGGCTAATGTGGTGTCGATCGCTAATTTGAAATATGGCTTCTATGAGGCTTTGGTAGTCGACCAAAAAGCATGTAAATACCGTGACACATTCGAGGTCAAGTATCCTGCTAAACCATTGCAGATTGATAACGTTGTGTTTGATGAGGCTCTTGCGGAGTGTGATCCTACTGCCCGTCAGATCATGACATACGTCAGTGGAGGTTGGGGTGATTACGGATTCTCATTCAGTGATGATGCTCCTGAGACTACAAGTAAACAGCAGATGAGCGATGGATATCGAGGCGGTGAGGCTTCTTATAGCGACAACGCTAAGTTGGAAGGTTGGGGCGTCAGTCCGTTCTTGGCACCTGGCACATATACAGTCGCTGTGTATGATAAGAATGGATGTATAGTTGAGGCCGCAAACAAATATACAGTAAAGACAACGTTCTCATTAAGTATTTAT
>CAMJFV010000139.1 GCA_946405045.1 uncultured Bacteroidales bacterium
TTTTGTTCTTTTGTCGTTGCTGGTATCGCGTACACCATTAAGTATAACATCGAAAGGTTTTTCACCCTTTATTTTACAGTTGTTGAGAACTTCCTTTTTAGCAAAGTTGGAAATAGCAACAAGATGATGGGCATTATTGATCTTTTCACAAACAGCGTTCAGATATTTTTTTGCTTTTTTCTCATTTTTCTCGTAAAGAAAATTGAGATCATGTATTGTTAGAATACGTTTTGTGGATTTGTTGTGGGGGCAATCACGATATAGTTGGTGTACTGAATGCCAAAGATCGAAATGACGAAATATAAGGGAAGGAAATAATTTATATATGGATCTGTGTTTTAGATAACCCACTTTGTTTCCATATGCATTCATTTGTTTTTCTCTGACAAGAAAGTTGAAATGCATATCAGGTATATCTAATTTTGAAAAAATGTTGGCATACATTCTTTCAATTTCTCCAAACCCTGAATGTTCATCAAGGTCCATAAGATCAATAAGTATTTCCTTTTTCATATCCTATCCTATTTTATGAAGTTTTGCCAAAATGGTCTATGTTTATCTAATGTCCATGCGTGTGTCCCAAAAGGAAGTTTATTTCCAATTGTTTCCATACATTTTTGAGGAGAACATTCGATACTAAATTTCAGTGCTGTTTCCCAATCAGGAGTTTTTAGCTTGTCTTTACCCTTAAGTTCAAAAGATAACCAAAGATCTTCTGGATAAAAGTCCTTTTCATCGGATAAATCATTGTCGATTTGTTGTCTATATTTCTTGGTTATGTTTTGAAATTTACTGACATTCCTTAGACAAAGGCCACCATTCCCGACTTGGTACCATTGACTGTGGTGTGGATTAGTTCCTCTATAACGACGAAGATGAAAATTGAGTTTGCACCATAATCGTCTCAAACAATTCCAATATTTATCTTTGTCAGGCACAAAAGGAGCACCAATATAATCGAATCCAGCATTTGCCCATTGACAAAGTTCATCGCTGAATAAGTAGGTGTCTAATTGGTTTATCAATATATATTTATAGTTTGAGAATGCATCATAAAATGAGCTAGAAAGAACAAGTTTGTTGTAGGACCTCAAGCTACTGAAATTGAAACTCTCCATTGGACGTTTGATCAGGTTGGGGTAGTCTTTACAAACATCAGTTATATCAAGTGTTTCTGGGTATATAACAATGATGTCGTATCCAACCATCACTTTAAAAAGTTGATTTAAGCAAATCCTGTCATCTGTAGAAAGAGGCAGTTTATAGATTGGTACAACAATTGCAATTTCACTCTTCTCTATCATTATTGTGATGTTTGTGTAGGGGTTCGATTTTCATGTTTCTAAACAATGCGTACCCTTTCATATCATTGAATGTTTTAGCATTGTTAAGTTTTGTTTCTAATAATACTTTGTTAGAAGTGCCTTTTGTAGGCCTTACCTCTATCTGTTTTGTTTTTAAATTGACTATTCTTGTATTTGAAGGAATAATTATTAGTGAATCTGATTTCCAGATGTTTCTTTCATTCAAATTAAGTGTTTTTTCACATATTATTTTGTTTGTGAAAAGCTGTTGTGCAACTACGATTATTCCTTCTGCACTAAAATCGTTAGAGATAAAGTAGTCTGTGCTGAAAACAAGAGTGTCAGTTGTATTTGTATAGGCATAATCTCTGATATCCATGGCCAAGTCTTTAAATGTATAGATTGTTCCACTTTCTCCTTTACATATAATCATGTCTATGTTTTCGTCAGTTATGTTATTCTTTTTTAATCCTTTTTTCGTGAATATTCTTTTGCTGTAGTCTGTTATTTCAATTTGGCCTATTGAAGAATATTTCTTTACAGATTTATATGAATTTGTTGCTATTATCCCTGTGAATACAATTGTGATAATAACGGGAATCACAAATGAATATTTTGGCAAATTATAATTCATATCTGTTTTGCCTGAGTGACAGAAAGTAAACCAAGCAATGAGTAACGGTATGGCAAACCCATAGCAGAAAGGAATCTCAAAAGTCATGGACACTAAAAGAAGAATGAGCATTGATGTCAATAACATTGATTTGTATTTCTTTATCAATACAACTATTCCTATTAAGAATGTCACAATAAGTGCAGCGCCGATATAACCAAGGGTGAAGAATGCCTCCATTAGTTGATTATGTGTGGAAAAGTGGCTGTCTAATGCAAACCAACATCCTTTTTTCTGGAATAAATCAGCATAGATACCATCTACTGCAGAATATCCATAACCTAAAAATGGAACATCTTTAAGTCCAACAGAAAGAGCTTCCCATATATGAAATCTAGGATCATCAGCGTCTCCACTTTCAGCAATTTTCATTACTGTTTCTCCTAATCGTGTAGGAAAGACTATGAAAGTAATTATAAGGATTATAATTACGATTAATAGATAGATCCCAACTTTCCTATTTTTATTTATTTGATAAGCAAAAAATAAAAGTACTGAAATAAAAATGGCCAATGTGACTATACGTGAATTGTCAATTGCCAATAAAAATAAGGACAGAATGGAATGTACTATGTAAAATAACTTTTCCCATAAGTTTGTTTTTGAGTCAAAAAGAAATTTAGATGAAATGAATAATGAAACAGCAATAATAAATCCAAGATAAATATGATGGTATGCTACGGATTCTATGTGTCTCATTATCCCTAGACGGGCACAAATGAAGAATCTTATATCTCCGTTTAAGGCGGTTTCTGTTAAATCTGTCAGTACATAGATGATTAAGGCTGTACATCCACAAACAAAAGATTTCATCATCAAGGTGATGGGAAGTCTTTTACTAGAAAAAATATAAATGCCTGGTATTATTAATAATGATGATAACCAATTTATAGCCATTTTGTTAGTATGTTCAGGATGAAGGCTCCAAAATGTACTAAGTAAAGCCCATACTCCAAAAAGGCCAAGCGAAAAAATAGCTATAGAATCTTTTGGATCAATAGAAATGGGATCCTCTTTGCCTCTCAATGAATAATAAATTTTAAATATTAGGACGGCAAAAAACCAATGTGCAATCCAAGGAGTAAAAATGAATTGAAACGGTATGGCAAAAGCAAAAATAACAGAAGAGATACAAAAAAGTAAATCAATTACTTTATCGTATTTCCCATATTTTGTATCGTCTTTCAATATGTCAATATTAATATTCATCTCCTTTAATCAACTCTTAAATCTTTCAATAAAAAGTCTCTTTTGACTGTAAATTTTGCCATACTGTCAATTGGAATAGGTTCAACTGCTGGACTTTCTAGTTTCAATGGATCTATAGGCTTACCGTTTTTGTAAACTCTGAAATCTAGATGTGGTCCGGTTGCTGTACCTGTACTGCCAACATATCCGATCAAATCGCTTTGTCTTACATTGCTGCCTTGTGATATTCCCTTTGCGAATCCATTTAAATGCATATAGACGGTGCTGTATACAGAATTATGTTGGATTCTGATGTAATTGCCTCCACCTTTTTTGTCCCAGCCTTTTGCGACGACTTTCCCGTCGCCAATACTCATTACTGGAGTCCCTTTAGGCGCTGCATAGTCTACGCCGTGATGTGGACGGCGAATCTTCAGCACAGGATGGAATCGTGAGTGCGTAAATTTTGAACTGATACGTGAATATTTTAGAGGTGCTTTTAGAAAAGCCTTACGTAGGCTATTCCCTTCATTGTCAAAGTATTCTGTTTTTCCGTCAATATCAAATGGAATGGCATGATATTCATGATTGTCATGGTAAAACATGGCGCATTTGATAGAATCAATACCAACAAATGTGGTATCCACCCATCGTTCTGTATATTTTGCTTTGAACATATCTCCTTTTTGGAGTCCGAAGAAATCAATATTCCATGCATAGATGTCGGATAATTTCATGGCTAATTCCCATTGTAATCCCTGACCTACTACTGCATTCCAAAGGGATGTTTCAATTACGCCTTCTGCGACTTTTTCTTTCTCTACTATTTTATGTTTGCTTTTTGTGGAGGTGACTTTGTCTCCATTAATTGATAAAACGAAATATTCGATTGGACTGATTTCGTAAATGAGGTGACGTAACGTATGTATAGAATCTTGTTCTGTGATTACACAATAGTTATTGCCTGCTCGTAGTTTTTTTATGTCAAACACTTTGCTTATTGCAGAATCACATTTTGCAATGTGCCTGTTGTCCACATTGTATCGTGCTAGTATGTCTGACAGGTTTTCTCCATGTTTTACCAAATATTTTTCGTGATATAGTGTGTCTATATCTATACCATATATGATTTGATGAATATGTTTTGTGGTTTTGACGGTAGTTGTATCGTTATCTATTTCGTTATTTCCTGTGGAAGGATTATTTTTTGTGCAAGATATTGTTGGAAGAAGCAAGGTGAAAATTAATGTGGGAATAAATTCTCGGATTAACAAACTTGTGCAAATATGAAAAAAAGACGATGATAGAGCGTAGATAACGCCTATAATCGTATTTATTGTTTTGTAGAAATCTGTTTTCTCCGTTGTCATTTTCGCTTTGGAATGCTCTTTTTAAAAACTTGACAAAAGTAGTACTTTTATCCCAAAAAATGGTGATTTTTGGAAGTTTTCTATAAAAGAGTTTCTAATTTCTTTGACAATTTTTCGGCAGAAAAGTCCATATTAAATTTTTTGGAATGCGCTATCAATGCATTTCTATCGATTTCATCGTATTTTTTTGATAATGCGAATGTGATTTTCTCCGCGATGTCTGTTGTGTCGTTAGGATTGAAGTAAACGGCGTGATCCCCTAATACTTCGTGGAATATCTCGATATCACTCACTGCTACAGGGCAACCATACTGCATGGCTTCAAGTGCAGGGATTCCGAATCCTTCATATAGTGATGTGCAGACATAAAGAGAGGCATTCCTATATAAAGCTTCCAGCCGTTCATCGGACACTCTGCCAAGAAATTTTATTCTGTCATCTGTATTGTGGATATTCGTTTCTCCGTATATTTTTGCTGCTCCACCAACTACGATCAATTTGACTCCGTCATCTGGGCGTTTTTTATAGGCATCAACTAATGTTTTAAAATTTTTGCGTGGATCCATGCTGGATACAGCAATTACATATTTTCCTTCAACGTCAGCTTCTGTATCAGTAAGCGGACGAGATTTTGGAGCTGGTGAAAAAATGAATATTTTGTCCGATGAAATGGAGAACTCTTTGACTATTTCTCGTTTTGAAAACTCACTTACCGTAAGCACAAGTTTTGCCTGGCGAGTGAGGATTGGAAGCAACAAACTGTAACATGTTCGGTAACTGAAACTGAACCATTCTTTGTTTACACTATATGCAATATCGTGAACAGTTACAATTTGATTTTTGTAGCCTACTACTCCAAGTCCAAATAAGTTAATGAATAATGGACTGCCGATCTTTTTCAGATGTCGGCGTAATGTTGTCTGTTCCCAAACGTGTCCTTTATGTCCTGCTAATTTTACGACTTCAAAATCTGGATTATATCCCTCTTCTATATTTACGTCTGGCATAAAGCATACGACATGCCATCCCAACTTATGCAAGGATTGGCACATCTCATAAGAAACGACCTGTACGCCGGTTGCTTTTTGTGCTAAAAAAAGTCCGTTTATGTATAGCGTCTTATTATTCATATTCTGATATTAGTTTTCTGCGGTATGAGTATTTTTCAGCCAACTCTTTTTTGCCACATAATCTGTATGTAAATTCTCCGATCAAAAGGAGAGATTTAGTCAAAATGTTTGCGACCTTAAAATGCCATAATGGCATTGTTTTTAAGAAGTAATTTTTTCTACTTTGCATAATGAACCTTTCTCTTTTTGAGTTGAGACTAATACTTGTACCTTCTAAATGTTGTATTATAGCTGATGGTTCGTTGACGATTT
>CAMJFV010000140.1 GCA_946405045.1 uncultured Bacteroidales bacterium
CTCCGTCAACAGAAAGTCCAATTGTAGGCTTACTCAAAACCTTGACTTCTGCTGTTGCCTGACCCTGACACTGATTTTCGTCAGTAACGACAACCGAAACTGTCTTAGTTCCAGCACTCATGCCTTCTGCTAAGATCTGTTTGCCAGACATACCAGATATAGCCTCACCAATCCATGCATAGTTAATATCCTTTGCATGCTCAGGAGAATTGTAAGTAGCCTCCAAACTCAAAGCAAGACCACTACATGCCACCTTATCACCAACGATTGAAACGATTGGAGACTTGTGAACCTCAATCCACTTGCGATCTTTGTTTACACATTGCAAAGCTGAATTAGACATTGCATATGCATAAACCCATGAGTCTTTTTCTGGGTTAACTTCAAATGTAACTTCACCATTACTGTTCTTGATACCCTCCAGACGATTGTTCTTGATTTTCCATCCTTCTGGTTTATCCTCACCCTTCATGTGTTCAGCATCAAAAGGAGGAACATCTGGCTCGTTCAAGCTTACATAACAGTAAGCATTTTCTGAAGTTGCAACATCAACAACCAAACCATTATAGTTTCCTTCAACATAACAGTAATTGTTCTTTGCATTAACACCCTTAACTCCAATACTTAGAGAAGGAAGCAACTCCATTTCAATTGTAAATATCATAGAAGATTTACATCCCTTATCATTTACAACAGAAACTTCATATGATCCAGGCTGAGTATATTCATTTCTTGATCCACTTTCAACAGAACCGCCTCTCCAAGTGAACTGACTACCATCAACCTGATCTGGATTAGCCTCTAGAACAACCTTGCTATTCTCACAGAACTTCATGATAGAACCAAACGGACCTTTCTTGTTATGTCCATATTCTGAAGCGATAGGCTCAATCTGAAGCAACTTGAATCCTGGTGTAGTATCGTAAGTGACGTCTACAGATCCAGAATTAGTACAACGATCATTAGATACCGTGTAGTAAAGTTGAGTATGCAAAATTTTATTTCCATTTGCATCCAAAAGCATATTTTCATCCTTAGGAACAGTTACATATACATGCTGACTTGAAATTGTATCACTTGGATCTTGATATGCGAACACTCCTGTTCCAGACCATGTGATATTCTTCAAGTTCTCAGTCAACGCCTCAGCGTCAAAGTATACACTGCTTCCAGGACAATGAGAAGATTTTGTCTTGTTCTCAGTCACATTAATCAAAGGCAATGGATAAACATTGTACTTATAATTCAATGTCTGACTACAAGTTTTTTCTACCTCAGTGATTGTATTACCAGCATATTGTTTCTGAGTATACTTCTTATCAGCTGTCACATTCTGAGAATTCTCAGTAACCTTAAGGATTCCCTGTTCATTAGTAAACGTCAAATCTGATTTGGCCTCTGTATTAGCCTCCCACTTGATATTTTCAGACTCAACTCCATAAGCAGAAGCCTTCAAAGTAAGTTCTTGAGCTGAACATGGAGAACCATATTCCTGAACTTGAATATTAGGCTTAGACTCAACGCCAATCACAACAGAAGATGCAGTAGACTTACAAATAGCCTCACCCTGAGCCAACTGAACATAGTACTCATAACGTCTTGCACTTGTAATAGGTCCTGTTGCATGCTTCATAGAAGCCTCATTAAAGAACTCTGACATTTCTGGAGTCTTGATCCAGAATGTATATCCTGTTAGATCAGAACCTTTTGAAGTACCTGTAAGCTCAATTTCTGCTGATTCACCCTCACAAACCTTATCAACATAATTGATAACTGGAGTTCCTGCAGTGACTACATTTACAGAAGTCTCAATAATTTCACTTGTACATCCGTAATTTCTGTCCTTAACAGCAGCATAGAACTTAAATCCATTAGCACCGTCGTTAGCGACAACATTATCAAATGTATAAGTCTGACCATTCTTAACATCAGATGCCATAGTTGGATTTACAGACCATGAATAAACGTAGTCTGAAGGATCAACCGCACCATCAACATTTGATGTAACAAGGACATCTCCGTTAGCACAGACATTCTTTGGTGCATCCACTCTGAATGTTGGAGAAGCAATCACGCCATAAGTAGCCTTCAACTCCTGAGAACATCCATTTTCTGTAGTCACAACCAAGTAAACCTCTTTAGCGTCCTCAACAGACTTGATCTCATATCGAGAAACTGTGCCCTTATCTACGCCATCCCATACGAACTTAGTTCCAGGAACTGCAGAATTCAAATTCACAGCATTCACAACCAAGTCAGCACCACGACAAACCTTACCATTCAAAGCTGAGCTTGAAAGAACATAGTTAGGAGTCTCATAAACCTTAACAGTGAACAAAGCAGAAACCTTACATCCATTCTCTCCTGTACCCTCAACATAATAGTTTGAAGTAGCATGAGGTGAAACAATAATATGATCTCCATATACAGGGCTGCCACCTTCAGTGATCAACTCACCACTAGCATTAAGACCTGCATACCAGCGAACCTCATTCCAATTGATTGTTGACTGATTATCAACCCTCAATTCAATACCGTCATCACCAAGACAGAATCGTTTCTCAAATGGAACTGGAACAATATTATTGTTAGCATCCTTAGTTGTCAAATTATCATTTACATTCATATTTGCATCAGTAAACTGAGGAACATCAACAGCAGTATACTTAATGTAGAATGTATCACGACATGTAGACAACTCATTTGAAGAAGCCACCAAAGCATAATATCTTTCAGATCCAGAATTCAACATTTGATTTGATGTTGCAGTTGGATTAAAGTTGATATACTTTGGATTTTGATCCGTACTAGAAGGATCTTTATCTACAGTAAACCAATTCTTTGCATAATAATCTGCACCAGCCACACCAGCTTCAGATTTAGTTGAAAGACTGAATGCCTCACCAGGACAAACACTACCTGTAGAACTCAACTCTACATCTGGCTTGTCTATGACATTCAAACTAATCTGCTTAACAGTCGAACATACACCCTTAAGATCAGGATACTCACCTTTTATCAAAATGTATGAACCATCTGTCTTAACATCAATATTATGAATAACAGCAACATTTGCTTTAATAGCATTGCCAGAACCATCAAGAACCGCATTCCATGAAGTAGGATTATCTGAAATAGCATAGAACCAATTCAATTGTTTATCTGAACTTGCCTGAACATCAGCCAAAGTACCGTCACAAACAGAAACCAAATCCTGAGCGATAACCTGAGGCGCAACATTTAGATTTACATCAACAGTAGCTGTTGATGTAGGACATCCATACTGGTCTTTAGCAGTAACCGTATACCTAAACGACTTGTTCTGATTAACAATCTCATTATAAGTATATTCATTATTTGACATCGGTGTGCCATTGAACTCGTATGAATTGTATCCACTTGTAAATGCAAGTTTTGCATCAGTATTGCTACACAAATTGATTGCTGTACCACTTGTATGAGAATTATTGTCTACAGAAACCAACTCCAAAGTTTGTTGTGTAGTCTGTTCCAACTTGATAGAAGCAGAGAATGGACAACCATTTTCAGAAGAACCCTCAGCTACAATCTCAACAAAATTTGTTGAAGAGCTAAGTCCATTCACATTGTATGGTTTATCAGCTGCCAAAGTCTGAGTAAATCCAGCAATAGCACCTCCGACACGATCATGATTTGTTGAATCATATTCATACGCCTTCCATACATATGTATTAGAAGAAGACGCATCGTTGATTGTGAATGTCATTCTACCATCAGGACACAAACGTTCTGCACTTGAAGAGATAGCAAAATTAGGAACAGTCTTAGGTTCTATTGTAATAACCTTAGAAGTCACACACTCAGGTGCAGCATCATAAGTCTTACTATAATCCTTAACCGCAAATACTTTTACTGTCTTCGTTTCATTTCCGACTGTCAAATTAAATGAAGTCTCTGTGTCTGAACTTCCAACACTGTTCCAATAATAGTCTACACCTGAAGCCGGATTCTGAATTGACAAAACTGCATTCTGACCGCTACAAACCTCAACATGTTCATTAACCTGAAGCGCAGGATAAGACAAGATATATGCACCAACTCTCTTTGATGTTGTACATCCATTGTATGTAGCAACAACAGTATAACGCTTAGTCTGATTCAACTGAGGAATTGTATATGATCCGCCATCACTAGAATTTCCCTCACCCAACCAAGTTGTTCCAGCCTCATCATAGTAAGTGAATGAAATACCAGCAGGAGCATTTGGTTTGATTGTAGCAGGAGTTCCAACACAAGCATAAACCGTAGGCAATGTAAATGTAGGAACATAATTTGGAGTGAAATAATCACTCTTTTCAAAGCTACATCCATCAGCAGTAGTTGCAACAACCTTATAATCATATCTATTACTTGATGTGATATTCACTTCAAGTGTAGGTGTTGTTGCTCCATTATGCCACAAATAAGATACCACATCATCAGAGAACTTAGGATTCAACGTAATCTTTTCACCAACACACTTGCTTGGATCTGTAATCACGGAACCATCCTCAGCTACCGAAGTGAAGAATCCTGAAGCAGGAATTGTAATCTGAGGTTTTTCTTTAACAATAGCCTCAAACTTACGTTCTGTTGTACAAGTTTTTCCATTTACCTCATAAGTCACATACAAAATACTTGTCTGACTAGAACTTATACCAGAAATTTGAATGTCTTCACCCTCTGCATGATCCTTCCAATTATATTTAGCATTATCAGGAGCGATAACAGAAATATTCAATGGACCATTGTCTTCTTTACAGTAAACAATCTTGTCGTTTTCTGGCGAAGTACTTGTCACACGCTTGCCAGTATTAGTGTTTTCTGCAATAATTGTTACTGATGGCACGGCCACTGGCGCAATTGTTATATTTGCCCATGCCGAACATCCATTTGGATCTCTGTTGTCAATAACTCTCACCCAATAAGACTTAGAGTATATAGGATCTGGCTCAATTATACATTCAGCAGAAGTACTTAATGATGTAGATTTGTCTGAAGCAAACCATTCAACTACATAATTACTTAGATCTATAGTCTTATCATTGTTGACTACTGGTTTCAATTTCAAAGAAGAACCAACACATGCTTTATATGTCTTTCCTCCTTCAACCAAATCCTGTTCATTAACATCTACACTAAGTACAATACTATCACTAACAGTAATCTTAATTGATTCCTTAGGAGATTTACATTCATCAACATTTGTCGCAGAGATATTTATTACAGCATCATCATCCTTGTTTGATGCGGATGCAGTAAACTCAAACACAGCCGTTCCTGATTGAGCATCAAATACAGCGCCCTCTTTATTACCATACGATCCACTGTTACTGAATGATACGTTCTTGTCATTATCATTTCTTGATTTTGCAACAACAGTAACTTTATCACCATCACAGAATGAAAGATTATTTGTCTCAACTCCATTACGTAACACTGTAACCCCTGGTTTGTTAGGAGTTGGTTTAATAGTAATAGGGAACTCTGCTGTTGTCTCACATCCATTAGAACCAGTAGCAGTAACTTTAATGACACTGTTCAATGCCTCTGGACGTATATAATCAGCATAGTAAACATTAGGTTCTGTACCATCATAAACATTATTATCGACAGTCACTTTATGATCAGGAGAAGCTAAGGTTGCTCCTTCCAATGTAGGTGCCTTAACAACCTTACCTCCATCAACAGTGAACTCAACTGCATGAGTTGATTTATTTCCATCAACATCAGGACATGCATCCATAAATGCCAAACCTGTCTCAGCATCAATCAACTTGATCACAGGCAATGGATTAGCGATTACAGATTCATACTTAATAGCTGAA
>CAMJFV010000141.1 GCA_946405045.1 uncultured Bacteroidales bacterium
ACGAGAGCTGATGCATTGATGCGTATACAACAGGAAGTTCTTACGAACTATCAGCTGAAAGCTCTGAACAGTGCATTCACCAAGAGACTGTTCAACACATACTACGATGTGTACAAGCAGGTCATCACCGAATATCAGAATCAAACAAAACAACAATCAAACACAAATAACACCGCGACTGCCGCTGAAGCGAAAAAGAACGCTGAAGGTGCTCCGGAAGTAGCTACTGATACTCCAGAAGTACCTGCGGCTGCTACAGCAAATAACCTGAAATAACATGGGAGGAGGAAAATAACAATGGAGTTCAAACAGGAAGTTGAGAAAGTCATTGCTGAATCAGACTCCTTGATTCAGGCACTTGAATCCGTTGCAGCAATGTATAATATTCCTGCAACGAATATCGTCGTGAATGATCAACTCAATTCTATCCGGGTGCAAGGTGATACAATCCTTGCACCCGATAAGAAAAATCCATCTGCAAACACACAAGCGATCGTGTGTGCAATCGGTGCTGTTCTGGATAATATCGGTCAGCGCATTGATGCAAAGCTTGATGCATTTCAGAACATGCAGATCAGTCAGAACACCGCAACCTCAAACCAACGTGAAGCAGATCCTTCGAAGGGTGAAGTTGTTGGTCGGTTCTTTGATTCCGAAGGCAGCGAGATCATTGCATATTCAACCGGTCTTGTTGATATGTCACCGACAAAAGCGTCCATCGAAAAGGTTCGTGAACTTCGTGCTTCCAAACAGATTCCTGATATCCAGGATCAGGTGTCGCACACACCAACCGGATACTTCAATGATGAGGATGACATCTCCAAAGGAACTGAAACCGTCGACGATCCTAAGATGGAATCGTTCAATATCGCGGAAAAGATCGGTGAAGATCCATCCATGATTGATCTGTATGATTACTTCAATGGATCTACAACACTTGGACATGACCTTCTTCAGGAGCAAGGCTTTGATTATGTTGATAAGACACATGCTTTGATTCAGGAAGCTGATGAATCAAAGGACAAGGGCTCTGTCGATACATCAAAGCTGAAGCATATGCGGTTCGATAACTCGCATCTGATGAAAGCGATCGATCTGTTCAATGAAGCATTCAACAAAGTCCATCCGGAAGAATCATTTGATTCGAAATACGATCATGTCAATACAGAAGCATTGATGGATACATCGGAATGGAAACAAGCCATTCGTGAAATCGAGAGTCAATTCAAGATCAGCTTGAACATTTCATGGTTGAAGAACAGAACGACAAACTGTTTCACATGGATTGATGATTCCAAGTGGAGACCGAAGCTTGTCATTTCAAAGAGTAAAGGATTCCAACTCGGTGGAATGGACATCATGATTGGTATTGCTGGACAAATGCTTGATCAGGGTGTTGCACAAAAAGATCGCAAGAACTTCGGTCAAACCATCATGGGTGTTTTCCTTCACGAGATCTTCCACAACATTGCGGCAATGCTTCGGTTCTACGATTTTGATTTCATCTCATCGATGTCATCAACAATGATGCTTGCTGGTGCAACGAACAGCGTGAAAGCACGTCGTATTATATTCTCTAATTTTGCAAAATCGATCAATGGTATCGGCGGTAAGAAACTCAACTTGTTCCAACGCAAGAAGCTTGTCCGTCAGATGCTGTACGCATCAACATTGCAAGATGATGCAAAACGAGCTGCTGAAGTCAGAAAGAGACTGACAGATGGTTGTACGCCGGAAGATATCGAAGACTATATTAAACACGCACAGGCCAAGATCGACAATACCAAGAAAGAACTGGAGAAAAACAAGACTGTTGGTCGAAAGATTCTAGCAGGTCTTCTTATTGTCAGCGGTATTGCTGTTGCATGCACTGTGATATTATTCCCGATTGGCCAAATGATGTTCAACAAAGGTTTATCATACACTATAACACCTGAACAATTCAAAGCCTTTATGAAGGAATATATCGAGCATCCCGATAAGGAAGAATACTATTGTGATATGTTTGCCGGAATATACAATCTTCCACCCGCATTTTTGATGGGTGGAGACGGCATCACACGTGGTATGACACCGAATGAAGTAGATGAAGATCTGTTGAAGCGTCTTTCTTCTGTTGAAAAAGAGCTGTATCAGATGATGTTTGCATCTTATCCAACCGATGCTGAACGTGGATATGCGGCGTATAAGATTGCAAAGAATGCTCTGAAAGAAAAGAAGGCACTTTCTCCGGAATGCAAGGATTATCTGGAATGGATCGTTAAGAACTATTCCAAACTCGAAGATGCTGGTATCGAAGAAAACTACAACCAGGCGACATTCAATCCGAAGGAATGTGAAGATTTGGACGAACACATTCAGCGTATCATTGATAAGAGTTCTTCTGTTCAGGTAACGGAAAGCTATAAACAACGGTAATATGATGAGGGCGGGGGCAACCCCGCCCATTCATATTAAACGTTTCAGTAACTTTACAAAGAAAGGAGGTCTGGATTATGACCGATAAACGAAAGAAAATTGAAGCATTGATTAATTCAGTATTGAGTGCAATTGATATCTCTGGTACCAATGCAAAGAAATATCGTAACATGTTTCAAGTGATGTCGGATGCGCAATTCTCAAAATGGATCACAGCATTCTTAGCAGATCCAAAGTCAAACTTTCGCGTTGACATTGAGGAATTCGGTGATGAATCAAGAAAACTGAAGTTCGAGAATGTTGAACGTGCTGCTGAGAAGTTGAAGCTTCCGTTGTTTGAGTATGTGTACATCCCACACGTTTCATCGGATCCTAACCGACCTGTAAGGACCAAGCAACCTGTCTTGGTCGGTTACCTGAACATCAAACGTCCGCAGCAGCTTGTCACCAAGAAGACTGGTCTGGCTCTTGATGATAAAGATCGTGATGAGAATACCGGTAAGGTGAAAGGTGACTCCAAGGGAGGCACTACAACTGGTATCGAAAATGAACTTCTTGCTGGCGTTGGTGCAGATCAGGTTCTTTCTGAAATATCTGGTGCTCGTGGCGATAATGTCACGGAGTACGATAACATGCTCGATGAGATTTCAAGAACAGGTTCTGTGAAGCTGACGGATATCAAGACTGGTGTCTATGATAAACCGACATTGCTTCAAACAGATTTGTTCTTGAAAGCGATGGGTGTGAAAACAGATATCATTTCAGAATCTTATTATAGCATTGAGCGTCTTCATGCAAACATGAGAGACATCAATCGCCAACAACGAAATGGAGGTTAAACCTATGAAAGTCAATATCATCGGCAAGTTCCCCGGTCAGACGCTAAGTGGCATCGGTATTCTGCCTCGTCGTGGTATTGAGATGACTGAAGCTGAAGTACAGCGTCTTCTCAATTTCCCGAACATTCGCGTATTCGATGCTGCAAGCGGTGGTCTTCTGACCAAGGATTCTTTCAATGTCAAGAAGACTGCACAGTCTGCTATGACAAAAACCAAAGAACAGCCGGCACCAGTTGTGGAACCGAAGATTGAATCGGCAACACCTGTTGTGACCGCAACTCTGGAAACCGAGATCAAGGCAGAACCGATTCCGCCAACGGAATACAAGCCGTATACCGAACCTGAAGTAGCTGTTGAGGAAACGGCTGTTGAAGAGATCACTGAGGAAGCTGCTCCTGTCGTCGAAGAGACTGTTGCAGAAGAGAAGCCTGTTGAGGAGAAGCCGTATCAGAAGTACAACAAGAACAAGGGCAAGAATAACAAGAGACGTTTCGACAACCAGCGCACTGATAAGGAGTGATTCTATGTTCTTTACGGAACAACCATCATTCTATACAGAGTCTGAAGTCATGATGCTGCTACAAGAAGCAGCTGCAGATGATCCGGGTGTGGTTGAACTCCGTGAAGAATTAATCATCCCGATCATACAGGTTCTGCAGAAACCATCGAATGTCAAGAAGTACATCCAATATGGATCCGAGTTCTTGGAAGCAAATGCTGAAATGCTTGGTAGACAATATCCAACCGATTATGTTTCTTATCCACGAAAATATGTTGATGACATTGTGGGATTATTCGGTTGGACTGTTGCTGAGTTGAAGTCAAAAGCAAAATCAATATTTAAGAAGCATATCTCAAATAATGAGTTTGCTTCCGTTACCGAATCACCAACCAATATTATTCATGCAATTGTCATGATTTATTCAGATATGCATACAACGCACACACATGTCAAGAATAATCGTAACAATTTGCGTGATTCTGCAAAACAACAAATGGGTGTCACATTGTATGGTTTGGCAATGAAGAAATATTTCCCGTCATATCCACCAAACCCAAAAACGATGGAGTACACATACAATCGTCTCGATCGTTCATGGGACCTTGTTCGTGAAGAGAATGTCATTAACTGGATCGGATATAATGTCGACACAAGTTTTGCCTTTTGGCGAACAAAACTCGCATTGAATGTGACACCGCAAATACTCGTACATTTTCTGGAACGTGTCAGAACGACAATCTTCCAGAAGTTGCGTGCAATCGCAAACCAGTACAACATTGATATGGAAGCACAAAATTCTGTCGGTGGAGATGTTACTGGTGATGACGAGTATGTCGATAAGAGAGAATTTGCAAAGATCCGAAACAATCTTCTTCGTAAGATGTTCGGTGGTGATGAGTTGTACAGAAAGAACGGAACCTTGTACGAAGCCATTGCAACGTATAAGAATGTCAAACGCGAGAAGTTGTACAACTTTGCACAAAAGGTTGAACGTACTGACGTTGGTAATATCATCGATCTCATCTTATATGTATTCATTACAAAAGAAGGCAATAAGGTCGAAGATATCAATTCAACGAAGTATATCAATCGTATTACCAAATTCCCGACGGCAATCGACCGTGCAATTCCGGGCAAACCGGTCGTTCTTCCCATGCACGAAAAATACAAAGAGGAGGATAATATTATCAAAGCTTACATCTGTCTTGTTGCAACATACATCATGCAACGGATCAATGATGTAACGTAAATATTATGAAAGGAGAGTGAATCTTATGCCACTGAAAAGCACACAGACAAACAAGTATGAGACTGCGTGTTACGTACAGGAAGCACCGACACCATGTGAAGTTGATCCACGTGGATTCAAACAGTTCCGTTCTGCCGAAGGTCATGTATTCGTGGAATTTGATTCTACACTACAAACATTCGGTCGTTGCAACAGAATGAAGCGCCAGTATGATCCGCGCAATCTCTGCAGTGTCATTGATAACGATGAGCGTATTACGACTCTGAAGAGACAAAACAAATGGCGTGGAGAGTTGAATCATCCGAATCCGGATATTGCCGGTCAACGGTACTCCGATATTCGTATGACAATTCCTGAGCCGACACGTACATCTCATATGATTCGTGGTAACCGTCTCGTCGGTGATCGCTACAAGGGTATCATTACAACCCATCCTGGTACAGAGTGTGGTCGTCAGGCTGCATCTGAGATTGTTGATCTCGGCTCAGTACCGTCATTCTCTGTGCGTCTGCTCGGAACAATGATTCCGAATGCACCATTCGGCCAACCGAATATGCGTGTGACCAAGGTCATCACATATGATATGGTCGACTTCCCATCTCATGAGAATGCAGATGGCGACATTGCACCGATTGTACATCAGGAAGGAAGTGTTGTCTTCCTGAAGGAGCTGGCAAAGTACTGTAAGGATCAGTCTGAAGATCTTCTTACCACGAATGACCCTTTCACATTCCATTAGGATCAATGGGAGCATGTATGCTCCTTCGAGCCACATTGTGTTGCTGTTCTGCGAAATAAAATACTGTGAAAGACCATAGGACATCGAAAGAAGTAC
>CAMJFV010000142.1 GCA_946405045.1 uncultured Bacteroidales bacterium
GATGATTATAAATTACTACCTTATTTACAATTTGATCGTTGTTTTTGTACAACTTATTTGTCGGAGTTATAGGGGGAGTTATATAAGAATTTCATGCCAGATTTGGCAAAAAATTCCAAAAAAAAATGGAGATGTGATTATTCACGTCTCCATTATATTTTTATCATTGTCAACCTTTTATCTTCTATACAGATATGCCACAGCGGCATCTATCTCATCCCACATTAGACGGTTGAAATCCTCCACTTCACGTGGTGTTGGCAGAGCACCGTCTTTCTTTATACGGTTGAGAGCTGCGAATCTCGACATGATTTTGTCGGAACAGATCACCTTTGCGATGTATGCTTTCTCCTCATTATCGATAAGGAGGACGTCGGGATACCAATTTGAAAGCTGGTACCAGTTGTTTTCTATCCATCCCTGATTGCGGAAGTAGTTGCGGTTAGCTTCTGCAATCTGCTGCAGACCATTGTCGTAACGGTTCTGGTCGAAACCCTGTGCGGAGATAGAAGCTAGTCCGCAAAACAGAGTAAGTATCAATAAAACTATACCTTTTTTCATAGCAGTAAAATTTACGTTTTCCAAATCTTCTGCAAAGTAAAGAAAAATAGTGCAGAGAGAAATCAGATTTAGTTTTTTTAACCTTATTATAACAAAATTATACAATTCGTTTCCGATTTGTTCCGCTCATTTTATGTGCTTGCGGAACTATAAAATTAAACAGAAAACAGCAAGCTTGGAAAACTCACAAACAAGTTTGTTTTAGAAAACCCATAACGGAAAAAACAAACAGTAGAAAACCCCAAGTTTTCTTATGTTTTATTTTCTGCGTTGGGCTGTTTTCAATGTCACATGTGACATATTTTCCAGCACCGACAACGAAGTTGTTTTGTATAGGTGCGTTTTCTGTTAGGATAATAATTTAGCATTTAGCATTTCTAATTTTTAATTTTCTTGTCTTTCTCTTGCCAATTCGGCTATTTTTTGGGCACATACTTTTGTTATATAAAAAAAATTATGCGTAATTTGCAGTATAATTGTGTATAATAAGATAAGAATATGGATCAATTGAAGAGAAGCCTAGGGGCTATTTTAGTTTTATTGGGAGTTATTTTGTTGGCTATTTACAGCTTTGCAGAGTTGACAAATAACGCTATTTTGGTAGTTGCAGCTATTTTGTTTGTTGCTGGTATCGGATCTTACATCTTCCTTAATAAGAAATTCATCGGAAACGGTAAGTAATATCATCTCCCTTTTAAATTACGGATATGGCTACAAAGTTGTGGGACAAAGGCAAGGCTACAAACGCAGAGATTGAGAAGTTTACGGTTGGCAAAGACCGTGAGATGGATTTGTACTTGGCTGAGTGTGATGTGTTGGGCTCAATGGCTCATATCACTATGTTGGAGTCGATTGGCTTGATCGCCAAAGACGAACTTCCTGTGTTGCTTGCGGAACTGAAGAATATTTATTTGGCCGCACATCGTGGAGAATTTGTAATTGAAGAGGGGATAGAGGATGTTCATTCTCAGGTGGAGCTTATGCTCACACGTAAGCTTGGCGACTTGGGAAAGAAGATCCACAGTGGCCGTTCACGTAACGACCAAGTGCTTGTCGACATGAAATTGTGGACAAGAGAGCAGATCAAGAGTGTGGTTGAGGCTGTTGAGGGTCTGTTTAATGTGTTGATTCAGCAGAGTGAGAAGTATAAGAATGTGCTTCTTCCAGGTTACACTCATTTGCAGATTGCGATGCCTTCGTCGTTCGGACTATGGTTTGGCGCATACGCAGAGAGTCTTGCCGACGATATGGAACTTCTACTTTCGGCATGGAAGGTGACTAACAGAAATCCTCTGGGATCAGCAGCAGGTTATGGTTCGTCGTTCCCTTTGAACCGTCAGATGACGACAGAGTTGTTGGGATTTGACACTATGGACTATAATGTGGTATACGCGCAGATGTGTCGTGGTAAGATGGAGAAGACTGTGTCATTCGCATTGGCAGGTATTGCAGCCACTCTATCAAAATTGGCTTTCGACGCATGTATGTTCACGTCGCAGAATTTTGGATTCATCAAACTTCCAGACGAGTGCACAACAGGATCAAGCATCATGCCACACAAGAAGAATCCAGACGTATTTGAGTTGACTCGTGCTAAATGCAACAAAATCCAGAGTCTACCTCAGCAGATAATGATGCTTATCAATAATCTACCAAGCGGATATTTCCGTGACTTGCAGATTATTAAAGAGGTGTTCATGCCATCATTCGGCGAATTGTTGGATTGTATCAAGATGACCACACATATCATGTCTGATGTGAAAATCAACGAGCATATTCTTGATGATCCAAAATATGATTTCATTTTCAGTGTGGAAGAGGTCAACCGTTTGGCTCTTGAAGGAATGCCATTCAGAGACGCTTACAAGAAAGTGGGATTGCAATGTGAGGCTGGAGAGTTCAAGCCAAACAAGAATATCCACCACACACATCAGGGTAGCATAGGAAACCTTTGCAACGACGGAATTACAGCACTTATGAATAAGACTATTTCAGAGTTTAATTTCGATAAGGTTGAAGAGGCAAAAAAGAAATTATTGGCAATATAAACAAAGAATTTAATGACAGTAGACACAAAGACTATTATTCAGAAGATAGTTGAGGGAATGCAGGAACGAAAGGCTAAGAAAATCGTTACTGTAGATATGACTGAGTTGGAAAACTACAGCTGTCCGTACTTCGTGATTTGTGAAGGTAATTCGACCACTCACGTCGTTAGCATCGCTGATTCCGTGAAACATTATGTTAGAAGTGAGTTGAAGGTTCATTTTATCGTAGCGGATGGTTATGAGAATGGTCAGTGGATTGCTATCGATTATGGAGAAATCATTGTTCACGTTATGCTTCCGGAAATGCGTGAGTTTTATCGCATAGAGGAGCTATGGGAAGACGCGAAGATAACAGAAATACCTGATTTAGATTAAATTATATGGCCCAAGAAAGTAACAATAAACCAAAGATGCCAAATTTCAAGTCATCATCAGGCCTTTATTGGCTGTATGGCTTGGTGGCGATCTTTTTGGTTGGAATTTATTTTTCAGACGACAATCATTCAGCAAAGGAGATTGGCTACAACGAGATCAAGTATCTTGTGGAAACCAATTCTGTCTCTAAAATCACCGTCATCACAAACGACAAATATGCTGAGGCTACAGTAAAGGAGGGCAAAATGCGTAACGCATTCGGTTCCGACTCTACAAAATATGCCGCTAATCCTAAGGTTCATGTGAAGATACCTTCAGCAGATCGTTTCACGGAGGATTTGACAGAGTGGCAGAAAGAGGATGGAGTCGAAAAGGTAGACCTTACATTTACGGAAGACAGCAGTATGTTTGAGGGATTCCTTTACACATTCGGTCCGTTCATCTTGCTTATATTCTTCTGGATGTTCATCATGCAAAGAATGGGTGGCGGAGGAGCAGGTCCCGGTGGCGTGTTCAACGTAGGAAAGAGTAAGGCCCAACTATTTGATAAAGGAAACAATCCTAACAAGGTGACTTTCAAAGATGTAGCTGGATTAAGTGAGGCTAAACAGGAGGTCGAGGAGATTGTGGAATTCCTTAAGAATCCAGCCCGCTATACAGAACTTGGAGGTAAGATTCCAAAAGGAGCTATCCTTGTTGGCCCTCCGGGAACAGGTAAGACTCTTCTTGCAAAGGCTGTGGCTGGTGAGGCTGATGTGCCATTCTTCTCTCTATCAGGTTCTGATTTCGTGGAGATGTTTGTCGGTGTGGGAGCAAGCCGTGTAAGAGATTTGTTCCGTCAGGCAAAAGAGAAGGCTCCATGTATCATATTTATCGACGAGATTGATGCCATCGGTAGAGCTCGAGGCAAGAATGCAAGCATGGGCGGTGGCAACGATGAGCGTGAAAGCACTCTTAACCAGTTGCTTACAGAGATGGATGGATTCGGCACAAACTCTGGTGTCATCCTATTGGCTGCGACAAACCGCGTCGACATTCTTGATAAGGCATTGGTCCGTGCCGGACGTTTCGACCGTCAGATTCACGTTGATCTTCCGGATGTTCATGATAGAAAGGCAATTTTCAATGTCCATTTGTCAAAATTGAAACTTGCGGATGATATTGATGTTGATTTCTTGTCACGTCAGACTCCTGGATTCAGTGGAGCGGATATAGCTAACGTCTGCAACGAGGCAGCTTTGATAGCCGCTCGTCGCAACAAGACAAGAGTTGATAAAGAGGATTTCTTGAGTGCTGTCGACAGAATTATCGGTGGATTGGAGAAGAAAAACAAGATTTTCACTCGCGACGAGAAGTGGGCTGTCGCTGTGCACGAGGCAGGACACGCCACAATAAGCTGGATGCTTCAATATGCTGATCCATTGGTGAAGGTGACAATCGTTCCACGAGGAATGGCGCTCGGTGCGGCATGGTATTTGCCTGAAGAGCGACAATTGATAACTAAAGAGAATCTTCTCGACAAAATGTGTTCTCTTCTTGGAGGACGTGCTGCGGAAGAGCTGGTTCTTGGCACAATAGGCACGGGTGCTGTAAATGATTTGGAGCGAAGCACTAAGCAGGCATACGCTATGGTGGCTTATTATGGTATGAGCGACAAACTTACAAACTTGTGTTATTACGATTCTCAGGCTGATTACTCATTTACAAAACCATACTCAGAAGAGACGGCAAAGGTTATAGATGATGAGGTCAAGGCATTGATTAATAATCAATATGAGCGAGCAAAACAGGTGCTTCGTGAAAATGCTGAAGGTCATCGCAAGCTGGCGGAGATATTGTTTGAGCGAGAGGTGATTTTTGCTGACGACGTAGAAAAGATCTTTGGTAAACGTAAATGGGAGTCACGTAGTGATGAGCTTATGCGTGAGAACGAATCTGGCAAGGAGGAGAAAATAGAAGAGTCTTCTGTCGCAGATGAGAATCATGAAGAAAACAAAGAGATTCCAGAAGTAGACGTAGAGAAACCAAAAGAAGATTAATAATTAGTGCGTACGCTTTTAATAGCGTATGCACTTTTTTATAGATGCTTGTTAAGGACTGAACAAAAGAAGATTTATATAATACAAACAACGAACATTTATTTTCTATGACAATAAAAAAAATTCTTTCACTTTTATTCTATCTATCAAGTCTTTTGAGTGCGGTGGCGCAGGGCTACACTATCAAGGGTAGGGTTGTGGATGCCAAGACTGGAGAGACAATACCATTCGCGAATGTGGAACTGAAATCAGCAGACGGGTCAAAGGTAGAGCATGGCTTGTTTACTGGTGATGACGGACGTTTCGTGATGGAAAATGTAGCTGAGAATAATTATCAGCTTGTCATCTCCTTTATGGGATATAATGATTATAACGGAAAAATCACACCTGAAATTCTAAAACGTAAGGGCGGAGCCCATTTCACAATCAAATTGCGTGAAGACGTTGCTCTTTTGAGTCAGGTGGAGATTGTCGGTAACCGCTCACAAATGCAGATGGATGTGGATAAGAAGACATTCCTGGTCAATGAAGGTGCTGCTTCTGTAGGAGTGTCAGCTACCGACGTACTTCGTGATATCCCTACTGTGGATGTGGATATGGAAGGAAATATCTCATTACGTAATAATGAGAATGTGGAGGTGTTCATCAACGGAAGAAGTGTCGGCCTTTCTGGTGATGCTCAGGGAGAGTTGCTTGAACAGTTTCCAGCTGGAAGTATTGAAAAAATCGAGGTTATCACCAATCCATCATCTAAATATTCAGCTGAGGGATCTGCGGGAATCATTAATATTGTGATGAAACAGGACGTTCCAGC
>CAMJFV010000143.1 GCA_946405045.1 uncultured Bacteroidales bacterium
GGACCCTCAAGCACTTCCACACGTTCGATTTCCTCCATGCTTACAGGGAAGTCAGAGGATAAGTGGCCTGTTTGTGGTGACGAGATGTTGATGCCATTAAGTAGGATTGTGATTTGGTCGAATGTTCCGCCTCTGACAGAAATATCAGACTGTACACCCATTTCCCCGCGTTGACGCACATCCACACCCACTGCGTATTCAAGCAGATCGTTGATGCTTTGTGCCGACGCTGCACTCACGTCTTCTTTGGTCATCACAGTCACCATACGTGGAACGACAGACAACGTCAGTGGAACACGTTCACTTGTCACCTCAATGTCTTGAAGCTGATAGTTCAGTTCGGTAGACGTAGAGTCAGGCTGAGTCTGAGCCTTCAAGTCGGCAGACAGCAGCGTCGCAACACTTAATACTCCGATGGAAATTGACTTGTGCATGCTTTTGAACGTCGCAAATTTCTCATTTGAGAATCTCTTCCATCTTATTTCAGATGTCTCAGAGATAGAATTTTTGTTTTTTTTCATTTTTATTTTTAGTTTTTTATGAGTTTTCTCGAATCTCGAAGACGATTTTGTATTCATGCCTCAAAACAAGCCGAACATACAATAATCTCTGTTTGATGTTACAAATGTATTTGTCTCTACTTTCGGATTTGATGGATTTTACATATTTTAACACTTTGAGTGAACTAAATTAACATATTTTAAGTTAAATATGTTAACGAATGTTAATTTTATTCAAAAGCAGGATAAATATGTTTTACGACAATTTTGTGCCGAAATAGGGAAAATGTGAAGAAAAAAATAGGGAAATGGATTTGGAATTAAAGAGAAAAAGGATATGTTTGCCAGTACAAAAGGATTTGAGATCTTACAACTAAAACAAAAGGATTTAATTTAATAGGGAGGGAAATGCTATGAAAAAACTTTTATTCACTATTGCATCTGTGCTTCTAGTGGTCGCACAGTCGCAGGCACAACTAGCCAAAGATAATAAATGCAAATTCTTGGGTAACATTACGACTTCATATAATTGGCAGGAGTATTGTGATCCTCAGGAAAATGAGAGTGCTTATAAATATAAAGATTTATGGGATCAGGTCACATGTGAGAACGCCACTAAATGGGGTTCTGTACATCAGGGATTTGGTAAATTCAATTGGTCTAATGCTGACAGAACTTACAATTATTGCAAGGAGAATGGCATCATCTTTAAATACCATGCGTTGATTTGGGGTAGCCAGCATCCATCATTCATTGAATCGTTGAGTGTGGACGACACTAAAAAGGCTATTATCGAATGGTATGATGAGGTGCAGAAACATTATCCTGATTTGACAATTATTGATGTGGTTAACGAGGCTATATATACTGGCGGGGATTATCATTCTCCTTATAAGCAGACAAAAATCATTGAGGCGTTGGGCTCATTAGCGGAGGATAGAGCAGAAAGGGAGACTGGCACACGTCCAAGTTATAATTGCAATACAAATGGATATCCTAATACCAATTCATACCAATGGTTGGCAGAGGCATTCCGTTTGGCACGTGAGCGTTGGCCAAATGCGACTTTGATTTATAATGATTACAACACATTCCAGTGGCAGAAGACTGAGTTTATCAATCTTGTCAACGGAATCAAGGCTTGTGGTGGTCCAATCGATGCGGCTGGAAACCAGGCTCACGATTTGAATGAGATGGGTGGAGATCAGTTTAAATCCGCTTTGGAAGATATTCACAACAAAACTCAGTTGCCACAGTATATCACTGAGTATGATATCGCGAATCAGGGAGACGAAAAAATGAAGACTCGTTATTCTGAGCAGTTCCCAACTATGTGGGAGGCTGACTATGTTCCTGGTGTCACTCTTTGGGGATGGATTTATGGTAAAACATGGGTTGACGATTCTGGTTTGTACAAAGATGGTACAGAACGTCCTGCTATGACTTGGTTAAAGCAGTATATGGCGACAGATAAGGCAAAGAATGCTTCAGCTACTGTTTGTGGTAAGGATGCTGGTTCAGGTGTTCGTTTGTCTTTGAACGTATCTTCTACTACAATCGCTTTAGGTGATTCTGTGTTGTTTACTGCAGAAATGGAGGATGCAAAGAATATTAAGTTCAATGCTAACGGAATAGAAATCAAGGACAAATGGGTGTTCCCATGTGAGTTCTATTGGAAACCTGAGGAGGCTGGCGTCTATAATATAGAGGCTACAGGTTACAATAGTAATAATGAGAGTGCAACTGCAAAATTGACTGTTAAGGTTGTTGAGGTTGGTCCATTCGGTGGTGAGCCTGCATCTATTCCAGGCAAGATTGAGGCAGAAAACTACGACAAGGGTTTTGCAAGTGAGGCATTCTTTGATTTGAGCGACGGTAATAAATGTGACGATTATACAGATTACTATCGTTCGGATGATGTTGATATCAAGAAGATATCTGATGGTATCGCAATCGGACATTGTCAGAATGGAGAGTGGATGAACTACACAATCAATGTTACTGAGGATGGAGAATACGACGTGGTTTTGAGAGTCGGAACTGGTAATTCAGACGGCGGTAAGATGACTATCTCTATTGGTGACATTGTGAAGGAGGTTTCTATTGATCAGACAGGAGACTGGGGTTCATTCGCAGAGGTGAGTGTCGGAACAATGAAACTTACTAAGGGAGTGCATGTATTGAAGCTTTCTATCGATAAGGATTGGATCGACATTGACTGGATCTCATTTGAGAAAGACCCTTCTAGTGTGGCTGATTATGCTAATAATAATGTCATCTCTATTATTCCTAATCCTGCGTCTTCAAATATTGAGATTCTTGGTGCTGGAGACGACGTTAAGGTTGAGTTTGTTTCTCTTGCAGGTTCTGTGGTGAAGGTTTCTAATCAGTCTGAGGTTTCTCTTGATGACGTTGCAAACGGAGTATACATGCTTCGAATCACTACTCCAAACGAAACAGCGGTTAGAAAGCTTGTGGTTAAGAAATAAGTTATGGTTTCATAATATTTTAGTTTAGCTTAGTTTGTGGGCCGGCTCATTTGATGGGCTGGCCTTTTTTTCTCAATTTTATACGTCTGTCCATGTGGATTGTTACTTGATATCGCTTTTTGAGTGGTGAAAATGGGAAAATGTTAAGCCAATAGGTGCCAAACATAGATCGTTATAACACGAATGTGATATTTGTCTATACATTTTGCCCAAATATAGGCTTTTGTACCAATTTCGCATCAATTCTGTCGTTACGGGAAAATGCTAAGAAAAAAGGGGATGAAAGAGAAATGTTATGTAAGAATAAAGAATATGTTTGTGGCAGAAACGCAAATCTAATACTAACTAATAGGAAAACGCTATGAAGAGATGTTTATTCACTATTGCATCTGCCCTTTTATTAATGGGCCAGGCGCAGGCACAGTTATCAAAAGGAAATCCTTGTAAGTTCCTTGGTAACATTACAACTAGAGGAAGTATACCTTCTGATTATGCTACGATGTGGGAGCAGTTGACTCCTGAGAATGAGACAAAGTGGGGTTCTATTGCAAATAAAGAAGTATCAAGTGTTGATGAGGCTTTGAGATCATGGAACTGGCGTTCTGCAGAAAATGAGTACAACTGGTGTAAGCAGAACGGTGTACAGTTTAAGTTCCACTGTTTGCTTTGGACTTCTCAGTATCCAAGCTATTTGGCTAATTTCACAGGTGATCGTTTGAGAAAGCAGGTTGAGATTTGGATTGAGGCTTGTTCTAAAAAGTTCCCTGATGTGACAATCATCGACGTTGTTAACGAGGCTATCCCAGGTCACGCTGAAGGTGACAACAACGGTCAGGCTAAGACATTTAAGAAAAACTTGAGCCAGGCTATGAGTGGAAGTACTAATCCAGGCGACTATAAGTGGATTACTGAGGCATTCAAGTTGGCTCGTAAGTTCTTCCCTAATGCTGTCCTTGTTTATAATGACTATAACACATTCCAGTGGCAGAAGAACGAGTTCATCGATCTTGTATCTACTTTGGTTAAACAAGGTGCTCCTATCGATGCGTATGGACATCAGAGCCACGACTTGAATGATATGAGCGGAAATGATTTCAAGTCTCGTTTGTATGATATCCACAGCCAGATCACAAACAAGTCTGGTAGAGAGTTGGCTTGTTATTTGACTGAGTATGATATCGCTAAGCAGGGAGACAATGGTCAGAAGACACGTTACTCAGAGCAGATTCCTATCGCATGGGAGGCTGATTTTGTGGCTGGTATCACTCTTTGGGGTTATGTCCATGGTGCTACTTGGGTAGACGATTCAGGATTGATCAAGAATGGTCAGGACCGTCCTGCTATGACTTGGTTGAGACAGTATATGGCTTCTGATGCGGCTAAAAACGCAAGAGCAAGATTCTGTGGTAAGGCTGCTGGTGGACCAAGTTTGGTGGTGTCGGCGTCTGAGTCTACAATAGAGTTGGGCAACACTGTCACTATTTCCGCTGAGATGGATGGAGCTTCTCAGATTTCATATTCTGTAGGTGGATCTCAGATTGGTACTGGTTCAAAGGTGACTTGGACTCCAACAGAGGCAGGAGAGTTTAAGGTTGAGGTTTCTGCTACATCAAGCAAGGGTTCTGTTAAGAGTTCTGTTACAATCAAAGTTGTTGAGGTTGGCCCTTACGGTGGTACAGCTGCTGCTATTCCTGGTAAGATTGAGGCAGAAAACTATGACAATGGTTTTGCAGGAAAAGCATTCAATGATTTGAGCGACGGTAATTCATGTGACAATTATACTAACTACTACCGTTCTGATGATGTTGATATCAAGAAGATTACAAACGGTGTCGCTATTGGACATTGCCAGAAGGGTGAGTGGATGAACTACACAGTCAATGTTGCAGAAGATGGTGACTACGATGTGGTTTTGAGAGTCGGAACTGGTAATTCAGACGGAGGCCAGATGACTGTCTCTATTGGCAATACAGTGAAAGAAGTTTCTATCGACCAGACTGGTGATTGGGGTACATTCGCTGATGTAAAGGTTGGAACAATGAAACTTTCTAAGGGTGAGCAGGTGTTGAAACTTGCTATCGACAAGGATTGGATCGATATTGACTGGATTTCATTCGAGAAAGACAAGACAGGTGTTGCAGACTATGCTAACAACAATGTCATCACAATCTTCCCTAATCCTGCGTCTTCA
This sequence comes from uncultured Bacteroidales bacterium, assembly GCA_946405045.1. Lineage (GTDB taxonomy): Bacteria > Bacteroidota > Bacteroidia > Bacteroidales > Paludibacteraceae > UBA1723. Next base: position 5,181 of record CAMJFV010000143.1, read on the forward strand.
AATATTGAGATTCTTGGAGCCGGAGACGATGTCAAGGTTGAATTCGTATCTCTAGCAGGATCGGTAGTTAAGGTTTCTAATGAGACGGTGGTTTCTCTTGACGACGTTGCGAACGGAGTGTACATGCTTCGAATCACAACTCCAAATGAGACTGTTGTTAAGAAGCTTGTTGTGAAGAAATAATTTTTTATATCTTATTACATTTTACCTAGGGAGTCGGCACTGTGATTTGTGCTGGCTCTTTTTTTGTGTTTGTATTCCTAATTTCCGCCTTTTGTACGTTTGTCTATGTGAAATGTTACACTATTATACATTGGAAGAGTTGGCAGGATAAAATGTTAAGTTTATCAACATAAAATGCAGCGTGACTTGAGAAATTAAGAAACGAATATCTATAAATTTAGCCCAAAACAGCGAAAAAATCGTCAAATCCGTACATTTTCAGTCAAAGTGAATACCCATCATGGAAAAAAAGGAATTAAGAGAATTGTAATGAAATAATATAGATTATGTTTGTGACTGAAAATCTAATGCTAACTAAATGAAAACACTATGAGAAAACTTTTATTCTCTATTGCTGCGTCACTTTTATTAGTGGGGCAGGCACAAGCACAGCTTGCAAAAGACAACAAGTGTAAGTTCTTGG
>CAMJFV010000144.1 GCA_946405045.1 uncultured Bacteroidales bacterium
AACGCCTTGAGGATGAGGTTGACATGGAAGAGCTAGGATACAAGATCGGCATGGAAAAAGGCATGGAAAAAGGCATGGAGAAGGGCAAGGAAATAGGACGAGAAGAGGGAGAACGTAACAAATCCATCCAGATTGCAACAGGCATGAAACAAGAAGGTTTGGATTCGGCTCTTATTGCGAAGTTGACAAATCTCACTTTAGAGGAGATTGAGAAATTATAACGGTGACGGTGTATCAAAATGTTTGAGAGTGGAAGCACCGTCGTCGCATAAATATCATTTTCAATAAAATTCTATATATTTGCATAGCAAATAAAAATCATCATGCAGAAAATAAAGAAAGAGGCAATTGATTTGCTTTGCCAACTTGTTCGCATTCCTGCATACAGCAGAGATGAAAAGGCAAAGGCTGACTTTTTGCAGCAGCATATAGAGAAGACGATGGGATACAAGACCAACCGTCTTGATAATAATATCTGGATTCAGGCGGCTGATTTCCGTGCCGACCGTCCGACCCTTTTGTTGAACGCTCATATCGACACTGTCAAACCAGTCAACGGTTGGCAGCGTGAGCCTCATACAGATACTCACGAGGATGGCAAGATATATGGTCTGGGCACTAACGACGACGGTGCTTCACTTGTCTCGTTGCTTTACGTTTTCTCTGTGTTATCCAAGAAGGAGCAGCCTTACAACCTTATCTACGCCGCGTCGGCAGAAGAGGAGGTCTCTGGCAAAAACGGAATGGAAAAATTGTTGACGGTGCTACCTAAGATTGATGTGGCAATCGTCGGCGAGCCTACAGGCATGCATGCTGCTGTGGCAGAAAAGGGTTTGATGGTGCTTGACTGCGTCGCACATGGAAAAGCAGGTCATGCCGCAAGAAACGAGGGTGACAATGCCATCTATAAAGCAATCAAGGACATTGAGTGGATCAAGGATAACGTGTTGCCAAAACAGACAGATTTGCTTGGTCCGGTGAAGTGGACAACCACAATGATCAACGCAGGCACCCAGCATAATGTCATTCCAGACGCATGCTCTTTCGTGGTGGATATCCGTTCCAACGAGTGCTATTCCAATGAGGAGATTTTTGAGATTCTGCAGTCGAAACTACAGTCGGAAATAAAGGCGAGATCATTCCGTCTATCATCATCATCCATATCTGTTGAGCATCCTATTGTGAAGAAAATCAAGAGTATGGGAAGGAATCTGTTCGGATCACCAACTCTTTCCGACCAAGCGTTGATGCGTTTCCCAAGCGTCAAGTTTGGTCCCGGCGACTCTTCACGTTCACATACTGCTGATGAGTTTATTTTTGAAAGTGAGATTGAGGAGGCGATTGAAATGTATGTAGAATTGCTTGATGGATTGAGTATCGGATGAGCGACGAAGTAAAAGAGAAATACTACGTGGTGTGGGCTGGAAAAGAGCCGGGAATCTATACCAACTGGACTCAATGTAAAGCTCAGGTGGAGGGGTTCAATGGTGCGAAATTCAAAAAATTCTCATCTCTTTCTGAAGCCACAGCGGCCTACGAAAAGGGAGCACCAGCGTCGCTGAATATATTCTCAGCCAAGAAACCTTCCGTCTCTACTGATAATATCATCGCTAATTCTTTGGCTGTAGACGCTGCATGTAGCGGAAACCCAGGGAAGATGGAATTCAGGGGTGTATGGGTGTCGACAGGAAAAGAGGCGTTTAGGTTTGGACCGTATGAGAAGGGAACCAATAATATCGGTGAGTTTCTTGCTCTCGTCTACGGAATAGGACTTGTGCTCAAAACCAATCCTGAAACGGTGATTTATTCCGACAGTGTGAATGCCATTTCATGGATCAAGGCAGGCAAGTGTAAAACCAAACTTGCTGAATGTGCAGAGAACAGGGAGATTTTTGAACTCATACGCAAGAGTGAAGCTTGGCTTAAAACACCAAGGCCAGAGGTGAAAATCTACAAGTGGAATACGAAAGAGTGGGGCGAAATCCCTGCTGATTTTGGAAGAAAATGATCTATTATGACAATTGAGGTAAGGAACTTACGTAAATCATACGGTAGCCAGTTGGTGCTCGACGATATAAACTTCTCAATAGGAGACGGTGAGATCGTGGCGTTCCTTGGCAACAACGGTGCTGGAAAAAGCACAACGATGAAGATCATCAACGGATATCTGTCGAAAGATTCCGGAGATGTCAGAGTGTGTGGCATAGACGTTGACAAGGATTCAAAGAAGGTGCATGGCCTAATCGGTTATCTGCCTGAGCACAATCCTATCTACCCTGAGCAGTATGTGAAGGAGTATCTCACATTTGTGGCTGGAGTGTATGGTTTGACAGGAGCCGACGCGAAGAACAGAGTCGATGAGATGATAGAGAAAACGTGTCTTACACGTGAATATAAGAAGCGTATAGGTCAGCTTTCAAAGGGATACCGTCAGCGTGTAGGTTTGGCGGCGGCACTTATTCCGGATCCAAAAGTGCTTATATTGGATGAGCCGACCACTGGTCTTGATCCAAACCAGATCATAGAGGTGCGTAATCTGATCAAAGAGGTAGGCAAGGAGAAATCCGTGATGCTCTCCACACATATCATGCAGGAGGTGTCTGCCATCTGCGACAGAGTGATCATCATCAACAATGGAAAGATTGTGGCGGATGATTCCGAAACCCACATCACCAACATAAGTGAAGACAACAGCACATACCTGATAGAGGCGGAATTCATGGGCAACGTCGACATCAATGATTTGACGAAGAAAATTATCAATTCAGAGATAAAGCTAATAGCGAAAAATACTGTGGTTATATCTTCCGACCATGATTGCAGAAGCGAAGTGTTCAGATATGCGGTGCAGACAGAAAATGCACTTCTGACGCTTAAAAAGCACGAAAAAAGTATGGAAGATGTCTTTTTGGAAAATACGAAAAAGAAATAGATGTAGGGGCGATCTTTATGGTCGCCCAATTTTTTTAATAAGGCTGGTATAAACCATAATTGTCGGGAAATACATCAGTGGAATATGTTTGAGGATTGTTAAGGGTGGAACGCCCTAACCTTTCCCTCTGCAGTGCGAGCCGTAGGCGAGCACTTTAATAAAACTTTGCATGATGACTTCTTATTCAATGTCTTTTATTGTCGTTCGCACTTACGTGCTCGCGATAAAAGGAGGGGCAAGGGCGTTCCGTCCTTTGTAATCCTCATTTTTTACGCCATCTTGAATATGAAACCTACTTGCAAAACTTGAAATTTATTATTTTTTCCTCTTTTCTCGGTATTGCCCAAACCACACAAGGGCCTTACCTTTGCATCAACTTAAATGGGGTATTTAAGTGTAATAATTTGTTTTAGTTTTGCTTTCCACAAGTTGTCAGTGATTGACAACTTGATGGGTAGGCAGAGTGATGCGGAAAAGAGTAGTTTAAGTCGGAAAACTAAAAAAGGACAGATAGTGTTGTTCATATTTATAATTAGAATTAAGCAAATCTTGTTACTTGCATGGACAGCCATCCAGATGATGGTTGTCTTTGTGAGTGATGTTGTTAAAAGTATGACTTTTAATGAATTGGGAGAATAGTGGAAGATGTATAAAAAAGTAGGCTGTGAAATATTCACAGCCTTTGAAAAATATTTAATACACGAAAGATGAAATTACTATCCGCTATTTAGGCAAAACTGTTATTTCAAATCCTATTCTGTTAAATTCTTTTTTATAATCTTCAAATGAAGATTTCTTTTTGTTATAGATGATTGTCACAGTCTGATCTGGAACAGATGTCTCTATAGATTTGGTTCCTTTTACAAAGCGAACATTCGATTTGATTTTGTTTTCACATTTCGAACAACGCATAACGGGTTGTGTTGTCACAACCAATGTGTCTAATTGGGAACTTTTTGCGTCGTCCTCAGCATATACGTGTGTCATAACAACGCTTAATGCACCAATAAAAAAAGTTTTTTCATATCCTTTTAGTATTAATTTGTTTTCTCTCTTTTCTTAAAATTGAATCGCAAACCTGCGTAAGCCATAGCTCCATGTGTCGGACCCCATACCTGCGTCGCATCAAACTGATCACTCCAAGGATTTGAAGCGGATATGATAGGATCTTTCATCTTATAAGCAGTCAGGTTTTCTCCTCCGACATATACTGTGAAATGACGGAACTCTCTAGATATTTGTGCCTGTAATTGGAAGAATGCAGGATAAGTTGTCTGGTTATACAATTTACCTTTTCCATTAATCTGACCTGTTATATCAAAATGCCAGATGTCAAGATTTGATTTAAAACCGAGTGTAAGCAATCCTTTTATACGCGAAGTGAATGGTTGAGTGCAGAGCATACCATCAAAGGTTGTACGGACATCATTAAAGCGACATGCCGCAGTCACGTCCAAAAAGTCTCCAAATGGATATGTCGCATCCACCTGTATTGTATGACTATAGTTTTTTCCATCCAAATTTTCAAATGAGACGGTATGTTCGCCATTTTTTCCGTCGACGTTCACAACCAAACTATTTTGAAAATTAGTAAAATAATATTCTGCGTTCACCTCCAGATTTTTGTTGTGAATTGGGAATGTGAAATTAGTGGAGAATCCATAATTCCATGCCTCTTCCTGTTTTAAGTTTTTCTCAAAGTAGAAATGTCTTCCGGATGCCAGCAGATGGGAATTTTCCGCCAGACAATGTGGTGTTCGTCTTCCTTTTCCAGTGGAAGCTCGGAATGTGACTATGTCGGATGGGGAATATTTGAAATGGACACGTGGCGTGAAAAAACCGTCGTCATATTTTGATGAATAGTCCCAGCGTACACCAACCATGGCGGTAAATTTACGGTGCAGTTTGTATGTGTATTGGGTATATATTCCAGGAACGATCTCTTTGTCTATGCTTTTATCAGACAAAAACAAAGATGAGGCTTCATCATATTTGTCGCAGTTAAGAGAGATTCCTGACGCAAGATTATGTCTTGTTGAAAAATCTGCCTCATACAGAAGTTGTGCATAACCGTTTTTCTGCACAACATTGTAGTAGGAATGGCCAAAAGCATTATCGGCGTCGTGCCATGATCCGTGTAAAATAAGGGCTACAGAGGCATCCTTTTCTGAGTTCAGGAACAAAGCATTCTTCCATTGGAACGCATATCTGTTCGTCTCTATACCTACATGATAAAGAGGTATGTCACTGTTGTTTTCATCTGAGCTTATCATGCCACTTTTACGTTCATCTCGGAGAATATTGAACAAAATTTGGCTAGCATACTTTTTAGAGATATATGCCCATCTGTGAATCAGATTATATTGTCGTTGACGGGGCATATCCATAAAATTGTCATTATTGCCATCATGCTCCATTTGCTGGTTTTCGAAATGAAGCATCAGGTTTGTAGACAAACGGTCGTTGAGATGAATATTGCCATCCACGTTAGCCTCGTATTTTAGGTTTGAATTAACAAACAGATTTCCGTTTATGCTTTCCTCATCTTTAGGTTTCTTGAATTCTATGTTGATCTGTCCTGTGGTGCTTTCGTATCCATTTTTCACACTTGATGCACCCTTGCTCACTTGAATGGATTGCATCCATGTGCCCGGTATGTAACTAAGGCTGTACGGTATGGCGGCTCCACGCAGGTTAGGAACATTCTCTATCAGCATCTGAACATACTTTCCGTTCAAACCTAGCAGTTTAATCTGTTTAGCTCCCGTCGCCGCATCGCTATAAGAGGCATCGACGGAAGGGTTTGTTGTGAAGGATTCTCCCAGATTACAACAGGCTGCACGGACCAATTGTCCAGTGCCGATAAAATC
>CAMJFV010000145.1 GCA_946405045.1 uncultured Bacteroidales bacterium
TCATTTAAATCGTTCATTAAATTTTCGTTGTCGTTTTTCATTTTTGATATCAATAGGATCATGTAATGAATCAAAGATAGGAGATAGTGTTAAGGTTATCGAGGACCCTTTGCCTCACAATGATTCCATAGTCACAATTACAACGATGGTAGACTCACAGTCATTAAATAAGACTGTTTTTGAAAAGAACACGGAAGGGGATAATCCTTATGAAGGATTTTATGATTATAAATTGATGAAGGACGAAATAGAAAAGATTGCGGGAAATATGAATGTCCCGATCACTAGCGATTCCACATGCTCTTTTAAGAATAAGGATGGATATTTATTTAATGTTAGGGTAAGTTCGTATGAAGGAGAAGATTTTAAGAATCATATATTGAATGTGGTAGTCTTTCCTCCGAAAGCTGTGCTAGTTGGATATGTTGATGTCCCAGCAATTTTTGATGTTGTGAGCTCAGAAATTTCGAAATTTCATGATTACATACTTATATCTCAAGTTGATACTTTATGTCGATTTATGAAAGAGCGAATGGTCAGACCATGGGAGTTGTTGAAAAAAGGAGAAATAAAAGAGAATCCCTATTTAGATTCATGCCTTGTTCTTTCCCGAGACGAGAATCGATTAAGAATGGCGTTAGAAGGATGTGATTTTGATTTCCCTAATCAAACATTGTCTTTTGATTATGAAATAGGTGATAGATTTGAGTTTGAATATTTTCTTGCTCTACCTTGAATGACAATAAAAAAGCAAAGACGAGGCATGACCCCGTCTTTGCTTTTTTTATCTTATTGGCGTTTCTATTATAATGTTTTTGGAGAGCCTCCTTTTTTCCAATGACTCTCAATATCCTCCAACTTTTTACCTTTGGTCTCAGGAAGGAAGAAATATCCCCATACGATTCCGATGATGGCGATTATTGCGAACATACAGAACACTCCTGCTGTACCGTATGCGGCATCTCCTCCAAATAAATGTGTGAATTTATTTATCGACTTATAGAATGTCCAGACGATAAGTGAGTTGAATCCCCAGTTTGCCAATGAACCTATTGAACTGCCGACTCCACGTACCTTGACTGGGAAAACTTCTGTGATGATCAACCATCCTAATGGTCCCATACTGACAGCAAAGAACACAATGTACAGCAGCATGCTTGCAACTACCAAGTAGCGTCCGTTTGAACCGTCGTCCGACAAACTTATGAATCCGTATGAAATCATCAACAATGTCACAACCATTCCCGCCATACCTAAGAAGAATAGTTTTCTGCGGCCGATCTTGTCGATAAGGAACAAACTGGCAATTGTAAATATCACATTCACGACTCCAACACTGACTTGTGCCATAAGAGCCGCCTCTCCACTCTCAAATCCTGCTTTTTGGAATATGCTTGGACCATAGTAGATGACGGTGTTGATACCCACCGCTTGTTGGAAAAACATGATCAGCACTGCCAGCATCAAAGGATAAAACATCCATTTTTGTTTGAATGTCTCTGCAATAGTCATCTCTTCTTTTGTCTGCTCGATGTCTGATTTCATTTTGCTGATCTCTTCCTCAATGACTGAGTGGTCTTCGATCTTTTCCATGATCTGCAGAGCCTCTTTTTCTTGTCCTTTGCTTAGCAACCAGCGTGGGCTTTCTGGCAAGAAGAACATTCCTACAAGAAGGATGATGGCAGGAATCACTCCCACGTAGAACATGTTTCTCCAGCAACTTGCGTTTGTGTCGTCTGCTATGGCACTGTCGCTAAGGAAAGCTCCCAGCAAACCGACTGTGATCAGAAGCTGAAACATTGACACTAATGTGCCTCGAATACTGGCCGGTGATATTTCAGCCAGGTAGAGTGGGGTGGAGAAGGATGCGACACCTATACCTACACCTAAGAATATGCGAGCTGCCATCAGTCCGATCACACCGCTTGCGCTACCGCATCCTATCGCTCCCAAAAGGAATATGATTGCGGCTACCAAAATGATTCGTTTTCTTCCGAATTTGTCACTTAGATATCCACTGACTAATGCTCCTATCATGGCACCGATTAATGCAAATGTCGTGATGTCTTCTATATCGCTGTCGCTGATATTCAAATCACTTTGCATATATGGGATAGCTCCACTTATGACACCGGTGTCAAAACCGAATAGTAGACCTCCCGTCGCGGCAATGGAGGCCATAAACCATACAAATTTTTTATTATACATATTCTATCAAGCTTTATCCATTTATCAATTTTTTTGCCGTTTCCATCGCTTCCACAACTTTGTCGCACCATGCGTCAAATTCTGGATCGAGACGTTGCAGACTTGGGGTCGCTAACACATTTGCGATGGTCTTGCGTACTCCTTTATCGAATCGCGTGGTAGCGCAATAGCTTGGTACAGCTCTTTTTAATTTGGAACAATCAAATACGACGGAATTGGCTTTGTCTCCTATCAGTGAACCGGTGAAGTCATAATCGCTCACAGATGCCAGGAATGAGGATGCTACATAGCATGGCTTGAATTCCACTCCCAATGCGTCTGCTATACTCTGATATACCTGGTTCCATGTCAACACTTCGTCTGATGTGATCTGGAATGATTCTCCGATCGCATGGATATTACCCATCAGACCGATGAATCCTTTTGCAAAATCGGAGTTATGTGTCATTGTCCAAAGTGATGTGCCATCACCGTGTACTATCACTTGTTTGCCTTCAAGCATTCGTTTGATGACCTGATAACTACCGTTCTTTCCGTGTACTCCAAGAGGAATACTGCGTTCGTCATAAGTGTGGCTTGGACGAACTATTGTGATCGGAAAACCGTTGGAACGGTATTCCTGCATCAGTCTCTCTTCTATCTCTATCTTTTCTCGTGAATACTGCCAATATGGGTTGGCAAGGGGAGTCGCCTCATTAACAATGTGAGACGACAATGGTTTCTGGTATGCTGAGGCTGAACTGATAACCATGAACTGGCGTGTCCTGCCTTTGAATAGACGGATGTCGCGTTCTACTTGTTCTTTATGGAAACAGATGAAATCGCAGACTGTGTCGAATGTCATACCTTCAATAGCTTTTGCGACAGTGGCTTCATCATTCACGTCGGCTACATTTATAACCTTGACATTTGAAGGAAGCTCGGCCGAACGGCTGCCTCGGTTCAGTAGATACAGCTCCCAGTCTGGGTTTGTGGCAAGCGAACGAGTGATCGCCATGCTGATAGTGCCTGTGCCACCGATAAAAAGTGCTTTCATAATGGAGTGTTTTAAAATGATTTGTTCAAACTCAGAGAACTCTAATTTGTTTAAGTTTTATAGTCTAAAATATTATACGATTGAAATCATTTTATAGAGCAAATGATTTATAAATGCTCGTCCTGACGGAGTCGCAAAGAATTAGGGGGTTATGGCGTTCCGCCCTTAACAATCCTCTTTTTTGTGTGACAGGTGGATGCAATGATTTCCGCCTTTTGCAATCTTTATAGTTTCAGATCCTCTTTTACGGTATCCATACCTACGATTTCTGCTGTAGTGAACAATGAAGTCATTGAAACTCCAAGTATACCATGGAGGTTGAGACTCTGTCCTGTAAGCAACAGATTTTCGATAGGGGTGCGTGGAGTCAGCAACGTCTGCATGACATTGTTGTAATCTTTGCGGATTCCGTATGCTGAACCTTCTACAGTTGAAACGTAATCTTTATATGTAAGCGGTGTGCTTGTGTAGATTGTGTCTACAGCATTTTTCAATTGCGGCACATACTTCGAAACAAAGTCTACGCATTCTTCCGCTTTCTTATTTTTCATCGCATTGTATTCTTCTCCTCTCTGCATCACTTTTGTGCCATCCCATTGCTCGACTGCCGCCCATGACATAGGTATGATGATGTCTACGTTCTCAGCGTATTCATCTCCGTTTTCAGGCACTTGGTAACTCATCAATGCTCCTTTGATCTGAGAATCATCTCCATCGCATACATTCCAGACATCATCTGTGTCGTAGAAGTACTGGTTTCGATTCAAATATGGAAGGGTATCTTTTTTCAGTTTGATATTTGCGGTGAACATTCCCGTCGTGTTTTGCAGACGGGTGATTCTGTTGCGGTATATCTTGCGGATCTTTGAACTCTCTTTTACTAAATCCAAAGTGGCGGCAGGGTGTGCACTGGAAATAAATGTTTCACCCTGGATCTCTTCTCCGTTGGAAAGACGTGCGTAGGCGATCCTTCCGTCGACTTCTACCAACTCTTCGACTTTTGAGTTTTTCTTCACCATTCCTCCCATCTTTTCGATGTCAGCGGCAAGAGAGTCTGCGATTTGTCCGCCACCTCCTTTCAATCGGTAGGCACTGCGGATGAAACTGTCGTTGATCTGTGCGAATGTGTATAGAGGCAACGTCTCTTTTTTCAGCTCAAGTTTTAAACTTGTGCCAGATACTACGTTTATCAGATCTTCATCTGTGAATGTCTCTTTCAAGAAATCGTAGGCCGACTGTCCGAATAGGGAAGCGGTGTAGAACGAATCAAGATCTTTAGGAGAAAACTGGTTGAAGATATTGTCGCCAACTTTAGAAAGAAAGTCAACGTAATTTTTCAGATTCTGACGTTGGTGAGGGAATTCTTCAGCCAACGCATCAACGAAATTATCGTAACCATTTGCAAAACGATATGATTTGCCTTTGTAGACAACCTCGTCGAAATAGTCGGAATCCATCTTCTGGAAAGGAAGATGGGTAAGGTTGAAATAATCGAATAGACGGTGCAGAGACTGACCGTTGTCGTAGGCTCCGATGTAGTGATAGCCAGTGTCGAATGTATGACCTTTGCGCTTGAACACCTGTAGTGATCCGCCAAGTGTGATGCCTTGTTCAAGCACACAGACACTCTTTCCGTGTTTCGCACAGATGTATCCGCATTCAAGGCCTCCCAAACCAGCTCCTATTATCACAACATCATATTTCATCGCCTCTTTCTGTTAAATCAATTAATTCTTTTCGTAACGGACAAACACATCATCTTCCGCTGTCTGGATGAATCCAATATTGTTGACAGAAGACGCGAATGTATCCAACGCACTCTTTCTGACATATATGATCTTAGCTTTGCTTGCAATCTCAAGCATGTCAGTGTCAGTGTTTGGCAAAGAGCGGTTGATGATTACAATAGAGAATCTGTTGTCTGGTTTATCAAACTCAAACGAACCGTTTTCCACGTTTCTTGGCACTGTTGCCAAGTCGTCTATCTCAGTAGAGAATGTCATTCTTGAATTACGCAAATAGCAGAATGACGCGATTGTAAGCAGATCATCCTTGTCGTCGTCGAAAGAGAATACTTTCACAATGTCATTCTTAAGGATAAACCAATAAGACAAGTATGCGGCTCCACAACCGTAGTTTAGCACATTTTCTGCGGCAAACACGTCGCGTAGGAATAGTTTGTAATGCGTAGTCGCTGTAAGTTCATCCTTCAAGCCTTGCTCCACATTTATGCCTTTGTATTCATAGTTGTTTCTTAGCTTCTGAGTGTCATTCATTCCGTTAGGACGGAAGAATGATTTTGGATGCATCAGGTTGTATAAAGTGACAGGAGCAAGTCCTTTGCGAGTGCGTCGCTTGATAAACCAGTAGAACAAGAATGGCTGCAATGAGTATGCGATGATTACTGTTGCCGACATTCCTACCAGTGTAGAGAATCCGATGCTCTTCATTGCTGGATGTGTGGCGAACAATAGTGATGATATTCCGACTATAAGCACAAACGCTGAGAATAGGATCGCTGTCTTATGGTAGACAAGC
>CAMJFV010000146.1 GCA_946405045.1 uncultured Bacteroidales bacterium
AATGCAACTATTATAATACTTTCGGCATAATAGATGAATATCTTGCTCGTGCTATTACCATATTGTCTCTCTGTTCTTATGAAACTCCGTTGCGTAGACAGTTCAACATTGAAGATTTAACGGGCTTTTGTTTTGATAATCATATAAAAGAGACTTTTGATATCCTTCAAGGCTGTGGATTATCCTTTGGGGAGGCTGTAAATATTATCGGTCTTGTCTTTGATGAAAGATATTGCAGTATGGCTGATTTATTAAAAACTGTGGAAATTCTTTCTTCCCATCCAGACGAACTTATTGCGATGGATTTTTCTCAGCTTTCCGATGGAGCAAGGATATTAGCGGTAAATGCTATGGGTAACGACGCAGAAAAATTCAAGACGAAACTCCTTTCTTGCGTCTATGATAGCTGCAAAGGAGTCCGAAATGAACTTGCGTCGGTACTGATTAAGCAAGATTGGCATGATGATATCGCAGCTTTGCTTAAGGATAAGAAAGCGTCAGTAAGAGAATTGGCATTGGTGATTATCGGCAGACAGGGTGCGAATGCGTATTCCAATGAGCTGAATGCTGCATTAGAAGTGGAGAAATCTGATAAGATCAGAACGTATATCGGTGTGCTTCTTGATTCTGCTCCTTCCAATACAGGTGTCTCACAACTTGATATTGACAAGCAGGTTTCAAAACTTGCTAAAAGTGCAAAGAACAGCAAACTCAGCTTCCTGTTTAATGATACGCTTAGGACCGTTCATAAACTTGATGGTTCAGAAGCAATTGAAGAACCAATCGCTCTTGTTATGTGTTATGCAGGAATGACGGTTCCTGCAAGAAGTTCTCTGGCTGACAGTATTGCTGCAAATCTGAATCAGAAGGATTTGGAAGAGTTTTCCGCAGATATCTTCGCACGTTGGTACGACAATGGAGCTCAGACAAAGTTTAAGCCTGCACTCTATTTCTGTGCTATCCATGGTGGTTTAAAGATGATCGATGAACTGATGCGTAACATCAAGGAATGGTCTGAGTCAATGCGTGGAGCTATCGCGGCTGAAACCGTTTGGGCTTTGTCACTCAACGGCAGTAATGAGGCGTTGATGAACGTTGATAATATGTCGAGAAAATTCAAGCACAAGAGGGTGCGTGCCGCTGCAGCGGAGGCTTTGGCTGCGGCTGCCGATACCTTAGGAATTACCACAGAAGAGCTTGCGGATAGGATTGTGCCTGATTTAGGATTTGATAGAAATCTCTGTCGTGTGTTCGATTATGGAAAGAGACAGTTCAATGTGTATCTCAAGCCTTCTCTTGAAATGGAGGTGTTCTCTGGAGACAAACAGATAAAGACTCTTCCTAAACCGGGAACTACCGACGACAAGGATACCGCTGAAGCAGCATACAACGAGTTCAAGGAAGTGAAAAAACAGCTTAAAAATGTTGTGGCAGCACAACGTTCGAGACTTGAATATGTCCTTATGTGTGATCGCAAATGGACAAGTGAAAACTGGGAGAAATTGTTTGTCGGCAATGCCGTTATGCACTGTTTCGCGGTTGGATTGATTTGGGGTATTTACGAGAACGGAGCACTTAAAGACACTTTCCGTTATATGGATGACGGAAGTTTTACAACTGCTGACGGTGATGAGTTCACTTTGCCGAATGATGCTCAGATAGGTCTTGTCCATCCTCTTGAACTCACTGAAGAGCAAATCTCCGTTTGGAAGGAACAACTTTCTGATTATGAACTTACTCAGCCTTTCGATCAGCTTGGAAGAATGGTCTTTAGGCCTGATGACAAGGAGTTGCCATGCAACTGTCTCACACGTTTTGAGGATGCCACAGTCAACAGCGTGGCAATGATAAACCAAATGACCAAGAATGGTTGGTATAAGGGCGACGCTGAGGATGCAGGTGCTTTCTACTACTTTTATCGAGAAGATGTGAAAAGCCGTTCTCTTAACGCTGACGGCACAACAACTTATGAAGGATGGGGTTCGCTTCTGGTTCATTCTGGAACGTCAACGGTTATCTATGATTATGAGGGTGAAGAGGTGACTCTTAAAGAAGTAGTATTTTTCAAAGCCGGTCATATTCCTGGGTACTGTAACCATGATGATGAAGGTTGGATGAAAATATCGGATGTGGATCCACGTTATTTCAGTGAAACAATGCTTCTTCTGTATTCTCTTGCTCCCCGTGAGAATGAGTAAAATAAAATGATTAAGAGACGTCGCATTGCGGCGTCTCTTCTTTTATATCTAGGTCAGGACAATCTCATTATTTAGGTCAGGGCGACCACAAGGGATCGCCCCTACGATAAAATCCAATGCCGAAGATGTAATTCGCAACAATTACGAATTATGCATAGTGAATTACGAATTTTATTTTGAGATGTTCTTCCTATATTGCAGTGGGGTAGAGCCTGTCATTTTTCTGAACATGCGGTTGAAATGGTTCGGATAATTGAATCCAAGTTCCTGTGCGATCTCGTTCACAGGCATTTCCGTAGTGTCGAGCAGATACTTGGCTGTCTCCACCACTTTTTTGTGTATGTATTCTTGGGCAGACATGTTAAGCTCTTTCTTGACCAAGTCTCCGAAATAGTTTGGAGAAAGATTGAATTGCTTGGCGCACCACGACACTTTGAGCTGGCCTAATTGCTGTGCAGAACCGCTGGACAGATAGTTGTTGATCATCGTCTCCAGTTTTTTCTGGAATTTGTTGTCGCAACGCACTCTGTCTGCAAACTGACGTTCGAAGAATCGTTTGTAGTAGGATAGTAGTTGTCCGATGCCCAGACGTAGAAGGTGGCCAGTCAGGTAGTCTGGCTTGGTGATCAGTTCGGAGTAGATATTAGAAAAACAGTTGAGAATGATGCCTCGCTCCGACTTGCTTAGTTCAAGTGCGTCATTCACGTCGTGGTTGAAATAGTCAAACATATAGAAGTCTCGACCTAATCCAGTCTTCTCAGTCAACTCTTCCCTGAACGCAAGTATCCAGCCGCGTGGCTTCACATTGTAATTCAGATTCACCTGCACCACCTGACCTGGACGCAAAGTGAATAGTGTGCCAGGCTTGTAGTTGATGACTTCGCCAGACCTTATCAGTTCACCAAAATTGTTGTCCATCAGCACCACACAGTACATGTTGAAGTTGATGGGGTCAAACAGCGTCAGATCAGCACGTGAAAGGTCACCGACAGCTATATGCTGGTGTTTTGTACCCTGATTGAAATAGTCGTTGAATTCATCTATGCTTTTTATGATCCCAGCCATTTTTAACCAATCTCCTTTAGTTTGTCCTTCACGAATTGAATTTTCTCTTCTGTCGGCATCGCATAGTCTATCCACTCGATGTGTATTCCTCTACGTTCCATGCCTCTGAACCATGTCATCTGTCGTTTTGCGAATTGATGGATTGCGATTTCCAGTGTGCTGACCATCTCGTCGTAACTGATATTTCCGATCAGATAATTAGTTACAAACTTATATTCCAGACCATAGTAGATCAGATCTTCAGGAGCTATACCTCTGTCGAGCAAAGCCTTTACTTCAGCGATCATGCCTTCGTCAAGACGGGCTTTCAACCTGCGTGAAATCTTTTCACGTCTTGCCTCACGGTCGATATCCACGCCAATGATGAGGCTTTGGAGTGGGGTGGTGGTTTTCTCCTTCACTTCGTCCGGATGCTCTGCATAGTATTGCTGTATTTCAATCGCACGGATGGCTCTTTTGGCAGTATCGACATCGGTAGTGTTGTGGAGTGTCTTGTATTGTTTAAGTATTTCTGTCAGCTCTTCAAGACTTTTATCGCTCAAACTCTCTCTCAACTCTTTGTTTTCAGGCACCGGAAGCAGACAATATCCTTTCAACACAGACTCGATATAAAGACCTGTGCCACCGCAGAGAATAGGCAGCTTCCCACGACTTTTGATGTCGTTGAACGCAGCATTGAAATCTCTCTGATATTCGTGGAGATTATATTTGTAGCCAGCCTCCTGGATGTCGATCAGATGATATGGGATGACGGTGCCGTCGATAGTGTAATCCGACAAATCTTTGCCGGTTCCGATATCCATGTTGCGGTATATCTGACGGGAGTCGGCACTGATGATTTCAGTGTCGAGAGCCTTAGCCAAGTGTGCGGCGAATGTTGTTTTGCCGGACGCTGTAGGTCCAAGAATTGTGATTAGTTCTATCTTTTGCATGGCATGTATCCTATATTCCAACGGTTAAAATGTTTTGAAGTGTATGCTGCAAACATCGCTACAGCAGTCAGGTTGAGCATTGTGCCGATGATGTAGAATGAAGAAATCTGCATATATTCGGTGATCGCTCCTCCACAGAAGATTCCGATTCCGGCTCCAATCTCCCATGATGTGAGGTATGTAGACGTAGCGCTTCCACGCTGGTCGTTTCGTCCGAGTGCTACAAACAAAGTGTTGTAGGCAGGAAATATTGTGCCGTATCCGCATCCTTGAATCAACGCACTTGCGACGAATATGATTGATTTGCCGCTGATGTTGAGGAACGGTAGCGTCGCCAATAGGAAAAAGGCAAATGTCGCGATGGATGCTCCGATTATGATGACGCGATTGAGATAGCCCCTGTCTACCATTTTGCCAGAGAATATTCTGCTTGTAGCGATTCCGATAGCCATACAGCTGTAGAATGCTCCTGGGGTGATCCCTATCTCCGTCTCCTGTGCGTAGATGTAGATGTAGTTCATCGTCACTGCGTATGTGATGGAGAGCAACAGCAGGTTTATTCCGGCAGGTATGCCTTTGATCAGGAAGAATCTGTCAAGAGAGATTGCTGGCCGCTCCACTGGCGGACGATACTTTGTGTGTATCTGTGATGCTGCCACAACAGCCAGGATGCTTAACGCGAATGCCACGCTGAAGATGGTGATATATCGTGTCTCCTCGGGGAGAGAATCATGCAACGACACGCCTGCGATCGGACCAAGTGCCATGGCAAAATTGTTTGACAAACCGAAATATCCCAATCCTTCGCCACGGTATTTGGATGGCACCACATCGATGACGATGGTGTTGGATCCTATCGTCGTCGCTCCGAATGACAATCCATGAAGAGCTCGCAGAATGACGAACATTCCGATTGTGGATGCGAAATTATAACTGAGAAAAACTGTGGCGAAAATAGCGAGCGCACCTACGAAAAACGGCTTTCTTGGAAACGTGTCGATGATATAAGCCGAGAAGGGACGTATTATCATTGCTGCGATCACATATACGGAAAGCACGAATCCCACTTCCGCACCGTTAGACTCGTATGTCTCTTTTAGATATAGTGCAAGAATCGGGATGACGATGAAAAAACTAAAATTCAGCAGGAAGTTTGAAAGACAGCAGAATATATAGTTTTTATTGAATAACTTTTCCTGATCGTCTGTCATTTATTATTTGATGAAAGCAAATGCCACAGCTGCAAGTACAAGCACGAACGCAACAACGTGGTTCCAATGCAAAGATTCGCCGTTGAATAGCATGGTTGAGAATGCAGTGAACACAATTAATGAAATTGCCTCCTGTATGATTTTCAATTGCATAAGGGTGAATGGTCCACCTGTGATTTTGGATCCTATTCTGTTTGCTGGGATCATAAAGCAGTATTCAAAAAGAGCGATTCCCCAAGAAACGAGAATTATCACATATAGAGGCCAATCCTGAGACGGTCTCATCTCTTTTAATTTTAGATTTCCATACCATGCAAATGTCATCAGACCATTTGAACAAATCAACAATCGAATTGTAAGAAA